>JBBDIG010000014.1 GCA_040880525.1 Bacteroidia bacterium | reverse complement strand
CGTAACCATACATTTGTTTTTCTTCAAATGTACAGGTTATTTCGTTACAGATCCTTAGCATTGAAGGAAGATAAAATAAATAAGGAGGGCTTTTCAATTTTAAGTACGAACAAGTAACACTTGAATATCTCTAAAACAGATTAACATTAATAATAAAAATTCCTTTGGAATTTAATGGAAAACGGAAGATGCGCTTAAACCCTTAACTTTAGCCGCTCATAAATCTTGAGGAGTTGAAATATTTGCCTTACGTGCTCCTGGCTGTCTCGCTATTCCTTATTCCTTCCGCCAGTGCTTCCTCGCTCGATTCGCTGGTGGCGTGCTACCAACGCAATCCACAGCCGTGCGATGTTTTGCTCAGGAAGGTGATTTCTTCCGAAGGGTTTGCTACACAATATGCTGCGGTGGATTATCTGAACGTGGCAGAGCAGCTAATGCAATCTGGGCAATTGCGACCTGCACTTCAGTTGCTGCATAAGACGGAAGCAAGTTTTAATGAGCCGGAACTGCGAACACAAGCCCGTATCATTGGCGGCATCAGCGGTATTTACCTCTATCTCGGAAAATTAGATTCGTCACTCCTTTATGCCAATCAGAATGTAACATTATTTACCCGTGAAAAAGATACTACCAAGAAGGGGATGGCTTTGCTAAACCGTGGGCAGATCTACAAAGAATTAGGCGATTACCCTGCTGCGATGGCTGATTACCTCCAGGCGATAAGGTACTTTAAGGCCACCGGCAATAGCAATATGATTGCGCGCACACAGGCTGAACTGGCGACCCTCTCGGCTATGAACGGGGAAATGCAAGTGGCTCTTGAATATAACCGGTTAGCAGCAGCCTATTTCAGGGAGGTTGCGGACAGTAGCAATTATGGCTATGTGATCCTCAATCTGGCCAACGATCTGAATTTCCTGGAAAAGCCGGATTCTGCGTTGCTTCTGCTGAGAGAAGCGGTTAATATATTCAACAGCCTGGGCAAGGCCTACCTGCTGATGAATGCGGAGGCGCAAATGGGCAGATCGTTGTTCCTGCTGGGTCAGCAAAAAGAGGCGCTAAACCGTTTTCGCAGTTCAAACAACATTGGCCGGAGCGGTGATTATCTTGCCCAGCTCGCCTACAATCACACTTACATATCTAAGATTTACATGGAACTGCGGGTGCTGGATTCGGCACTGCACCACGCACAGATGGCATTGCGTCATACCAAAGAAATCGGGTTCAATGAAGAATACGGACATGCCCTATTGCAGTTATCAAAAGTGTACGAAGCACGCGGTGAATACCAGCAGGGGCTAGCATTCAGGAAGCAGTTTCATGAGGTGCAGGATAGCCTCTTCAACCTGGAAAAGGCAAGGCAGGTGCAGCAAATAAAGGAAACATACGAGAGCGAACTAAAAGAAGAGCGCCTGAAAAGCCAGGAAGCCGCGATTTCGCTGCTGGAAGCGCGGTCACGGACACAATGGATCCGCAACATAGCGCTGGCTGCGGGACTTCTACTGACAATAGTCATTGCCTTCCTGGTGATTAACCGGCAGCAGACTAAGATAAAACTAAACAGGGAGCTCGCACAAAAGAAGGAGCAATTGCACCGATTCCAATTAAAGGAGAAGGAAGCCACAGAAAAACAATTGCGCCTGGAACTGGATCATAAGAAACGGGAACTTACCTCGCAGGCACTGCTGATAGCTGAGAAAAATGAATTGCTGCGATCTTTTAAAGATAAGCTTCGCGAAATTTCACGGGATGGAAATGGCAAAGGCCAACAGGAAATGAACAGGCTGGTGCAGCGTATTGAACGCGCAGAAATCAAATCTGACGATTGGGACAAATTCATGCGCATTTTCGAGGAAGTCCATCCCGATTTTCTACAGAGTCTGCAAGCCACTTATGCCGAACTCACACCAAATGACCTGAGGTTAGTGGCGCTGATGCGGATGAATCTTTCCAACAAAGAAATTGCGAACATCCTGCACATCTCAGATGACGGACTGAAGAAGGCCCGCTACCGGCTGCGCAAAAGACTGGCTTTGGCTTCTGAAGAAAATATGAATGAATTTTTGATGCACGAGGTGTAGGTGTCTGCCTATGTCACTCGGAAGCACCTGTCACGTTAATAAACTAAATCCGACTTTCCCTTTGGATAAAGTGCTGGAGATCTAAGAACAGGAGGCGGGACGCCTCGTAATAGCTCACACAAAGCTCAAAAGTGTTGAACAAAGAAATCGCAATTTAATATCTTCGCGATTGCTGTAATAAAACCTGCGGAGAGTGATGGAACATAAACTAAACCAGCGATCATCTAATCAAAAACTTCTAATAGCCTATTTACCCATTTGCTTTGCAAGTATGTTGGTTATATTTTTCATGTCTATGATCCTTTTCATTTTATCTCTCATTAACATTTATGAAACTCAAGATACCTTAGGTTGGACGCTCGGGGAGAGGTTTAAAAGCGATCTACCACGGCTTCGCCTATATATCACGATCAGTCCAATAATATGTATTGCAGCAGGCATAGTGACTTTTCAGGTTAGCAAGAGATTTCCGAAGGAGGTTTGGATGAACCAATTTTCGGCAGTTATAATATTGTTGCTTCCCATTTTCCTTATGATAGCTACCGTAATGGTTGAATGGCTATTTTTTGAGGATGTAATAGGCTCGCATGATCGAGAAGACGCTGTTATGGTAACATTAGCAATCTTAAGTTTATTACTTCCAGTATCTTCAGCTTTTGGGTTTGAACTTAGCGACAAAACTTATAGCCGAGTTTGGTATTCTCGTATCTTTCATTTCTTGATTGGATTTTTGGCCCTCGTGCTGAGCATTATAGCCCTTTTCTTGGCAATTTTTTTTGCTTCCGACTGGAACATGAATTTTGGTTCAACACAAGAACATGAACAGGGCCCGGTTTCACTTTATGTGTCTGAAAATGATCTATCCCATAGACTTCCACGACAAATTGGGTAAGAAAATATGATAACATCATATTGGCCTGAAGAAGTGCTTTTCTGATCTTAATCGAAATCTGTCTACCCTTTGTCTACCCCTATTATTTGGCTGGTATAGCCGTCTTCAGCACTTTGCGGTCACTCAATTCAAAATGCTGATTTCGATGAACAAAAAATTTTACCTGTCCCTCCTGCTAATTCCTTTTTTAGTCCTTGTTCAATGTAAAAAAGACGATCCGGACAAAGCTCCCATTCCGCAAACCTTTGAAGCCGTCATCGAATCCGGTGGTGGATTCGATCCTGTGGTAGATTCGGAAACAGAAGAGGGTTCTTCAACATCAACCAAGGAAGAAGGCGGCCAGCGTTGGCGCTGCACCACTACCACCCTTGAAGCCAAAACAGGCGCTGGTGGTGATGGTGGTTTTCCAATGTTTAATCCCAATGCCAACGTAATTTACCCCGGCAGTATGCTTCAGGGAAAATCCCTGCGCAAGGCCACTCCCGATGTTATTGCCGTGGACCGTGCGGGAGGTACAATTTCCTACGACATTCTCGATGGAAACCTTACTTCTTCATTTACTGTGGATGAAGTGACAAAAAGCAGTATCACAGATGCCATGAACAACATCATCAACCAGGCTTCGGGTGTGGTACCGGCCAATTTCAATTTTACCTATACCAATGTCCAGAGCAGGGAACAGTTTGCCCTGGAGGTTGACGCTGATTTTGAAAATTCCTTCATGGAGCTGGAAGCCTACCTGAAGCTCAACACGAGCAGTTCTTACAATTCCTATCTGGTGCAACTCAACCAGAGTTATTATACCATGAGCTTTGACATTCCCACCAATAAAGACCAGCTTTTTGCACCCAATGTAACCCCGGATGACCTTGCCAAGTACGTGGGTACAGGCAATCCTGCCACCTATGTTTCAGATGTTACCTATGGCCGAACCTATTATATGCTCATAGAATCCACGGCTTCATCTTTTGATATGGAAGCCGGGATAAAGGGTTCTTTCAGTGCCATTGCTGCCAGCGGTGGCGGTAGTGTGGATGCTAGCTACCTGAGCACACTCAGCAATCTTAAAATACAGGTTTTTGCTTATGGTGGTGAAGCCTCAGCGACTTTACGCACTGTGGTAGATGCCAGCAGCCTCGATAGCCTGGTCAACAAACTGGCCAGTGCCGGAGACATCCGCAGTGGAAAGCCGGTAAGCTACGTGGTGCGCAGCGTTTATGACAATCGGGTGGTGAGTGTGCAGCTTTCCAATAAATACGATGTGACCAACTGCGTGCCCATCGGGAGTGGCAACAGTCCACCTGCCGCTACCTCACACTGGGAAGGCATTGCCAGCGATTTCGGAGCCATTGGTGCTGCCATAAATATGCGCTACAACCGGGTGGCGCTTTTCAATAAGGCCGGCAACCGATTTATGCTGAGCGAAGACGACAACAGTCTTAGTGGCCCTTATGGCCTTTCCGACCTCGGTAATGGTGCCATTGATCTGACCTCTGTTGGGGCGGGTGGCGTTTACCGCAGCAGCACAGCTACCGCAGATGTTTACTTTTTTGATCTCAACGGCAATAAGTTTCACAGGATGCCAGGAGCCACTGATTTCAACGGATCAGCATCCGGTATGGGTAGCTTTTTGGGAGGCGGCTGTCCTTTCAACGCCCAGGGAATTACCGGTATGGCCTTTATCAACTTCAGCAATGCCGACCCATATAATATGCTGGTGATCAACAAGGAAGGGGACGAGTTTGCATTGTACCATAACTCCAACTCCTGGAACCTGCATTGGGGGCCTGCGCGCTCCATTGCCGACCTGGAAATAAACGGTAATAGTTCACCATTTTCTTCCTACGGGGCAGTGTGTTACCTACGCATCGGCAGTATTGACTATACCCTGTTTTTTAATAAACAAGGAACGCAATACTGTATGTGGGATAAATCGAACGGCTTTTCACCGGCTTACGATCTATAGCGTGTTCATCTACCTCAAACACCTTATACCAATTTACCCGTAAAATGCCGCATACATCTCAGGCCCCCAAACCCCTAAGGGCTTCAGCAGTACGTAAAGTCCCCCTTGGGGGGATTTAGGGGGCTAATTGCAGGAAGGTATTACCCGGTCACTGTATGGAAATACTAAATGCTATAAAATGCGCCAATTCCGACACAGAAGTTTAATAACTAAAAATAAATCAGCACCATGAAAAAACTTACTATCCTTTACGGTCTCATATTTCTACCATTTTTACTGCTTTCTCAGGAAGGTGAACTCGATCTTTCATTCAACGGGAATGGGAAATATATCCTTGATCTTCACACCGATGATGAAGCGACCTCAGTGCTGATTCAGCCCGATGAAAAAATACTTATCGGGGCCACCGTGACGACCAGCAGGCCGGTCAGTTCCGTATTGGTACGCCTGGACCGCTATGGCAATGCCGACCTGGGCTTTGGCAATCAGGGCGTGGCTGAAGTGGTATGGGACGATTATGAGCCGGATGTTCAAAGTATTGCACTGGACGGGAATCAAAATATACTGGCCCTGGCAAGGGCATCGTATCAATCGGAATCAGGTGTGCTGCTGACCCGCTTTGACCCGAACGGAAACCTTGACCAGAGTTTTGCTGACTCGGGGATGGTGTTCATCGGAGACTGGGATGGGAGCTCTACTTACTGGACCTCGGTGATCGCTATGCCTGACGGAGAAATTGTGGTTAGTGGCTATACCTTCTTTACTGGCGAGGGTGTAAATGGCGTTCTTCTGGGCTTCAACCATGACGGGAGCCCAAATTTCAACTTTGGCGATAACGGCATGGTGAAATTCAACCTGGGCGGAAGTACCGTGCAAATCCATAAACTCATACTCAACCAGAATAACAAGATCCTGGCTATTGGTTCGGGATATTCGCAGGGTGATAACAATTTCCTGTTAGCACAATTCAATCAAGACGGCAGCTTTAATTCCGGCTTTGGCGGAAACGGCATTTTGACTGTACCTTTTGGAGAGAATTCCAGGGCCTATGGCGCAGATATACAGGAAGATGGAAAGATTATACTGGCCGGAGATATCTACATGGATTCCGACTACGCGTTTGCCTTAGCCCGGCTGCTGCCCGATGGCACCTTAGACCAATCCTTTGGCACCAATGGCAAAGTAATAACTCCCGTGTTGAAGGGCGATGCCTACGCCAAGTCGGTTTCGGTGCTGGGAGATGGAAAGATCCTTGTGGCCGGTGATGCAGATGGTATCTGGAACCGCGATTTTGCCCTGGTGCGCTATCACAGTGATGGATCCCTTGATCCTTCTTTCAGCCTGGATGGCATTGCTACGAAAAACATCGGGAACAGAGATGACCACGCAAAGGCTGCTGCCATACAACCCAATGGACGCCTTGTGATAGTGGGTGGTTCGTTCGTCAATGATTTTGGTAACAATGTCATTTGTGCGGCCCGCTTTTTAGGTGGGGCAGGCATAACTGGAATTGATGAATTTGAAGAAACCGTGCTCCATCTCCATATTTACCCAAATCCCGCCTCTGATAGAGTCCGAATAGAAGCGGCTGAAAATGTTTCCCGCCTGGATGTCCGGCTCATTGATCAGCAGGGACGTGTTGTAAGGGAATTAAGTGCTTCCGGGCGTGAAGCGGAATTTGACGTTAACGGCCTGAGCCCCGGTTTGTATTTGCTAAAAATAGTAGCGGACGGCAAAAAGGTGGTGTACAGAAAAGTGATGGTGGGTAGTTAAAACAATTCCAGTTGCCCGCCTACTACCCCATTAATTATTACATGGCTAAGTCAATAGCTGATTCAAATACGCTGGCCTTGAAATGCTCTATTTGGAATGTGCCGGCAAGCTCTGTTGGATGGGAACACGGATTTAACTGATCAAACGAATTCTCACGGATATTTTTAAACAGTGCTAATCCGTTCCATCCTTGTTCCTTTTTATTGCCCCGTGTTCCTATCTCACCAAAAATTTCATGCTTTTCGGATAGAGCGTTATCTTGCGGCCAACTTTAAGAATGAATCAAGATGAAAATGAAAAATGTAATCCTTCTTTTGCTAACCATTTCCGTATTAGTGAGTTGTCATGAAAAAGGCGACATTGATAAGCTGATACCCCCGGTAGATGCCGATTTCGTTATTGGCAATGATAACTGCAAGTTCCCGTGCGATGTTTCCTTCATAAATCGTTCGGAATACGCAACAAACTACCGTTGGAACTTTGGCGATGGCCGTGCTTCAGAAGAGACACATGAGATTAACCCTACGCACAGGTACAGAGAAGAAGGCACATATGAAGTAACGTTGGTGGCTCACGGTCCTTCAGGTTATGCTGCTGTCACCAAAACTGTAACCATCTCAGGTACCAATACGGTCTCTTACTTTATGAACTACAAGGCAGATGGGGAAGCCGTATCAGTCATGCAATTCTCGGCAACGCGGGATACCACAGGGGGAGTAAATAAAATCATCATAAGCGGAACGGATGCCAGCGGTCAGAAACCTGAACTCCTGATATACCTCGAAGAACCAACTGACGGATTCTCAAATGGTCTGATCGCGGATTTTAATGAAACGACTGCACCCACTCAGGAAATCACTTATATGGATACTTCGGGCACGGTATTCAGCACTGGGGAGGACCCGGCTGGAATGTCCGTAGAATTTACGATTCTGGACTATGCTTTGGATGGAATGATGGAAGCGTCCTTTTCCGGTTCGGTAGGTACCAGCGGAGGAGAGACCGTTGATATTACAGACGGTACCTTAAAGCTGATGTTCGACAATTAATCCACTAGCAGATCTTTCTTGTAATTGAATTCAAGGTATTAAAATTCAATTATCAAAAATCTCCAATTATAGGAATCCTGAAGTTCCGTTGCAGCAATATTCAGCGAATTCTGAGGAATTTCAGAAATAAGGCTATTTACCGGCACTCTCTTTATTCATTTCCATAATAACCGGCAGTAACCTGCAATCAAGCGGTGGCGTTACATCCTGTAGTTATATCAAATTTGCCTCCACGCGATATAATCAGTATTTTTGAATGTTGATTAAGCCCTTCCCAAAATGAATGATGAGAGACCAATAATAGTCACCGGCACGCATCGCTCAGGTTCCACCTGGGTAGGAAAAATGTTGTCAGCCTCTCCGGAAGTGGCTTATATTCATGAGCCCTTCAATCCCATTTTTCCTGATTGTGGCTGTGGCGCTTGTTTTGACAAATGGTTTTTATATGTAAGCAAAAACAATTCGGATATTTATAAAAAGCATTTTCAGCATATTTTAAATTTAAAGTATCCAGCTTCTACACTCACCAATTTACAATCTCTTTATCATCTCAAAATATTCCTGAAGAGAAAATTTCAGTTTTTTAAGTATAAAAATCAACGTCCATTAATCAAGGATCCTATTGCCCTTTTTTCAGTTGAATGGCTGGCAAAAACTTTTGATATGGATGTTGTGGTGCTCATCCGGCATCCGGCAGCTTTTGTGAGTAGCATTATGCGTAAAGACTGGACCTTTCCCTTTGAAGATCTGCTTGCCCAGGAAGAATTGATGGAGACGCTATTAAGGGATTACCGGACACAAATTGAAGAATATTCTAAAACGGAAAAAGACATTGTAGAGCAGGCTGCGCTGCTGTGGACCATGTTCCATGATGTAATACTTCAATACAGGGAACGCCATCCCAACTGGAAGTTTGTGCGGCACAAAGACCTTTCAGAAAATCCAATTACAGAATATCGGAAACTGTATAACTTTCTGGATATTCCTTTTAACGGGGATGTAAAAGAGATCATTAAGGAAGCCAGTGCGGCTGAAAATCCTGCCGGGCCCCAGGGCAGTGAAGAATTACTAAAGCGTGACAGCAAAGCAAATATTGATAGCTGGAAAACCCGGCTTGATGATAAAGATATTTATAAAATAAAAAACCAGGTGGAGGAAATTTCTTCCCGGTTTTACAGCGAATCCGAGTGGTAGCTTAAAACGACAATTATTCCAAAAGCATATCGGCAATTCTGTTCAGATCAGCATTATGTTTTTTGGCGGTTTTATTTCCAATATCAATCAAAGCCTGGATATTATTTGCTGAAGCATCATCCATTTCGCCCGTCATTTCTTTTGGCAGCGTAGTATTTATCCTGATATACTGATCAGCGGATTCAATTGAATCATAGATCTGGCGCAACTGGTAGTCCACCGTTTCGGCCTGGCCGCTCATCATCATGTCCATCATCGGTTTTGCCCAATGGCCAAGGCCCCAATATTTGGTTTTGTTATAATCATAGCTGGCAGCCGAGCGGCCCGTGCCAAGCGATACCACCACCATATCAATGGCTGTGGCGCGCAAACCGGGATAGTCCTTTTTCTTAAAAATGATCCGGGCTTCTGCATAGGCGCAGAGTGCGGGATTATTCGCAAACACACCGCCATCAATAAATGAAAATTGCTTGCCGCTCATGGCTTTCACTTTTGCTATTTCAAAATATGCCGGAGCCGCAGACGTGGCTAATAATACATCCTTTACAAAAAAGTTCCTGGAAGGCTTGTGCGCATTTTGTTGCCGGAAAAACCATGATTTGCGCCTCCCGGTATCATAAGCCGTAATGAGGTTTGGCTTCATTAGTTGGCTCAGCTTCATCTTCCCGAAGTAGCTGTCCAGCACCTCTTCAAGTCCTGAAGAAGGATACTTTTCATTCATAAAACCGTATAGCGTACGCAAGCGGTGATGGAGCGGTACGTTGAATATCTGGTCGCCATGTTCGCGGTAAATATCCACCACCTCCTGCGCGTTGAACCGCGGGTGAGGATCTCCCGGATGCCGGGGAGCAAGATACGCGCAGGCCAGAATGCCTCCTGTGCTGGTTCCGGCTATCATATCGAAATATTCTCCTATCCTCGCATTCGCATTTCCTGACCGCTTTCTGAGCTTTTCTTCCAGTTCCACAAGGATCTGCCCGGGTATCACCCCCCTTATTCCGCCTCCGTCAATGGATAATACCCTGATGAATTTCGACATTCGCTCTTGATTTTCTCTTCAATGTTAGAAATTTCTTTTGAATTATTCATGATGAAAATCCAATTCCTCCTGTTTCTAATTTATTAAAACAAAATATATCTTTTTAATTTAACTTTTCAGAGACTGTGTTCATCAAAATACTTCAGATTGTTTCTTTAAAAGAACAATCAGCTTTTCATGATCATCATTGTTCCTGATCTGATAAAAAGGTATTTTCATGCGTCCGGCACATTTTCCATCCAATTCAGGCCGGTCTCCTACAAAAAGGCATTCAGCCGGTTTTATATTAAAATAATTTAAAATATAAGATATTCCTTTTGTACCAGGTTTGAGGCAATTTATATGGGCTTCGGCAGCAGATACGATCAGGTCAGCCTTTAGTCCCAATACCTCCAATTTCTCGCTGGCCGGGTAATCAGAAAGTACAGCAATTTTTATTTTATTTTCTTTTAAAATATGAAATACTTTATGAACAGAAGGGAAAACGTTCTTTTTAAGATAAGGCAACGGAGCAATAAGCATCCAATGTTTTACCAGCGCTTCCAAAACTGCAACGGATACTCCAGCGCTTTGTGCAGGAATTCGGTATTGGCTCGTGGAAAGATCAGCATCTGCCTGATTAGCCAGTATTTCCCGCTGCTCCCTGAATTCCTTAAGCATTAGCAGCTCCTTATATTTCCAGGGTCGAAGGAGGTAATGAAATGCCAGCTTCAGGGCCATAATTCTGCGTAAAGGCGCCTGGCGGTAAAGCGTTCCATCCACATCGAAAATTACGAGTTTAAGATTTCGATATTTATTTGACAATGTCATTTATAAAGAACTCCCGCTGCCCTTCCGTAAAAAATTAAATTCCCGTTCTTTTCCATCCCCCGATATTACTACACTTAAACGATCGCCATTTCGTAAATAAACAATCTTCTTAGGAAAATCATGTTCAGGATTTATGCAGGTGAAACTGCTGTCGTTTATTTCTATTATTTTAAACCAGGTGGATTCCGAATTTTCTAATATATCGGCAACATAATAGTAATTTTTCTCTTTCCGGGTTATTTTCAATTTTTCAAAAACCGTGGTATCACCTTCCTTCACGAGCATGCCGCGACCTGTCCATTCTTTGGAGGAGCTTTGCTGCCACTCCTCTACTATCATACTACTGCCTGCTTTGCTTTCCCATCCTCCTGGAAGCCAATCAATGGAAGAAAGACTGCTGCGCCATGTAGTACAAGCCGTAACCGAAACCAGCATTAGGAAAGCAATTCCTAAGTTTCGAATTAATAAATAATTCATTGAGATAAAGTCTTTAGTTTACTGAAAAGCTTGGCATCAATGAGTTTTCCATTCTTCATATAAAATTTTTCCAGGTAACCCTCCTGCCTGAAACCACAGCTCAGGAGCAACTGCTCTGAATGAATGTTGGTTGAAAATATATGGGCACTGATACGAATTAGCTTAAAATACTCGAATCCATGCTCGCAAAAGCGCAACAAAACCTGTTTCATAAAACCTTTGCCGCGCCAGCCTTTCGCCAGCCAGTAGCCTACATCGGCCTGATGACGCATAACCTCCTGAGCCGGAAACACGAATCCAATCCCGCCAATCGCCTCGCCATCTCCCTTGCGGATGAGGAACTGAGAATTGAGCGGCATCCCGGCTACCTGCCGTATCCATACTTCTGCATCTTCCTCAAAGTAAGGAGACGGAACCATCAGCAAATTGCGCCTGATCTCATTGTCGTTGAGGTGCCGGACCAAAGCATCTTTGTCTCCGGCCTTATATCCCGAAAGATATAACTCCTCATTAATCCTGATCTTCATAGGCGGCCATGAGTTCGTCACTCATCTCCACATTATGATATACTTCCTTAACATCGTCATCGTCTTCCAGTACTTCGATAAGGCGCATCACCTTCCGGAAGTTTTCGGGGTCTACTTTTTTATGCACTTTAGGCAAGCGCTTCAACCCGGCTTCTGAGGGTTCAATCTGCAACGCTTCCAGCTTTTTCTGCATGCTGCCGAAATCTTCACGGGCGCAGTACACGGTTACTTCGCCATCTTCTACTTCCACATCTTCCGCACCTGCATCTATCAGTTCCAGCATCAGCTCATCCTCATCGTGTTCTTCTATCGGAAAAGAAAAAACGCCCTTTGAATCAAAAATAAAATCCAGGGAGCCGGAAGTACTGAAGCTGCCATGAAATTTATTGAAATAGGAACGCACATTAGCGACCGTACGGTTAATGTTATCGGTAGTGCATTCCACATAAACCGCTACACCTGCCGCAGCATATCCTTCATAGGTAACTTCATGGTAGGTGGCATCGTCAGCGCCAGAGGCTTTATTGATTGCGCGGTCAATATTGTCCTTTGGCATGTTCACACCTTTGGCATTCTGCACTGCCAGCCTGAGCCGCGGATTTCCTTCCGGATCAGGTCCACCCTGCTTCACGGCCACCTGGATCTCTTTTACCATTTTAGAAAAAACCTTGGACTGCCTGGCATCATTCGCTCCTTTCTTCCTTTTTATTTTAGACCATTTACTATGTCCTGACATAATTTAATCTCCTTTAAACATTTAGTTATTTGTAAATCTTAATTTTTCCTTTTTAAAATGCTATTCAATTTTTAAAAATGATGATTGAAAAAAAGCATTGCCGGCATCCTGAAGGGTAATAAAATATCTTCCGGGTTTTAAACCGCTGATATCCACTGCCTGCCTTTCTTCAATTGCAATTTCCATAATCTTCCTGCCTGTAGCATCATTTATTGTCAGGTTTCCCTTGCCGGTATATCCTGAGATGGTAATAAATTCCTGGGAGGGATTAGGCCGGACCTGCAATATATTCGCTTTACCCGCTTCAATACCTACCGGATCGTTATCTTCAATGGTAAGCGTGAAAATGCTGTCACTCAGGTTTGCGAGGTTGGAAGCATTTCGAAGCAGCAGCACCACGGTTTCATCCGTTTCCTCATCGGTATCTTCTTTAATTATAATATCCACGGTTTGAGGGGCAGACGAACTTGCAGGAAATGTGACAACCGTTCCCGTAAATTCAAAATCACTTCCGGCAGTTGCCGTGGATTGGCTTCCCAGCATCACCTCCACTGTAGTAGGGTCGCTGTTGGCACCTTGTATACTGATCTCCACAGAAATGGTCGTATCGTTTTCTGTGATCGCAAGCGCAGTGTTTGTAAAAGAAACCGTAGGCGCAGGTTGTGTAAATTCCAGATCGTCCACCCAGAGAACGCTGCCTTCGCGCGCTGTGCCGCTGGCTGTCATATCTGTGCTGGATAATAACACCGCCACAGTATCATGGTCAAACCCTGACTTATAAAGAATGGGAACTTCAAAAGGCGTATAAACTGAGGCCGCAGGTAATTTTATGAATGCTGAATCCACCGGTTCGCTGATTCCGAGACTGCTGTTGAATTTTGAGAAATAAACCCCTGCAATGGCCGAATCATTTCCTGAAGGCGAATACTTGTACCAACCTCTGAGCCTGGCCGGTTCAGCCGTTGTGGGAATGCCACCTGTAAATTCTCCGTCCAGTTGGATGCGGCCGGTGGCAATAAAGCCAAAATACTCTTCCACCACGGAACTGTAAATGCTTTCAATACGCACAGCATAATCTCCGCTGTGATTATCAGTCGTCCGGCTGGCAGAAAGTTCTCCATCAAGAAACGTGATGAAGTTGGCAGTAGACCAATCAGCAGGATCCTCATAAGAGGGATTTATCCAATGTTCAAAGTCCTGGTTATAAACAGAATCGGTAGTGCCTGTGAGGCGCAGGTTATCAAGATAAAATACGCTGCCCACCTTCGGGTTGTTTAAATCTCCTGATGACATGGCGATAAAAAAACTATCAGCCACTCCGGACGATGGGGCAGGAACGGGAAATGAGAAACGGGTATAATTAGCCACGTTTCCTTTGAAATGTTTAAAAACAGGAAATGTAACCGGCTGATTGTTATTGACGTAAACAAAAACGATAAAGCCGGAATCATTGGGTTCAAAATCGCCTTTCCAATAGCCGGTAACCGAATCAGGTGCATTGCTATATGGAAACCCGCCCTGGAATGAAAAACTTGAGATATTTACGGCTCCACTCGAAACCACTCCAGGCACCACTTCTCCGCTTGCCTCCACCGTTTCAAGCCTGATGGCATAATCTCCGTTCTGCTGATCAGTTACACGGGTTACATTGGCCCCGGTTTCCAAATAAACCTGCGAATTGGAAGTGACAAAGTGCAGCGGATCCTGGGGAAGATTTATGGTGTTCCAATTTTCAAACCCCGCATTGGGTATGATCTGGGCAAACAACCCCGGCTGACAGAACAGCAGAAGTGAAGCGAGGGCGAAAAGATGCTTTTTCATTTAGTAGATATTTTTTGGTACGTAAACAGTGATGCAAATCTCTTTAAAAAAGACCATTCTATTCTTATGTCTGCATCTTTAGATTTAGTGACAACAGCCTGTTCAGATAGGAAACAGAATTCCTTGCATAGAAAGTTCAGCGTTTTTCATAGATGCTGAATCCAAATGGCCTGCGCCCCAGGCTGGCAGGAGTAAGCGGGTTCTTTTGTGCCTGAACCTATTAATCGCCATTGAAAAGTAACTCCTGCGACACGGAATCTCCATCAGCCTGCCAGCTATTCTGCTCTGTAATTTGAAGAACGCACTATCTGGTCTGTAAAAGTCCATCCAACTCTATTGTTTGGTAAGTATTCAGCAAGTTTTATAATTGCCAATGCAAACTGCTTACTTCTTTGTTGCAAATCTTTACTGTTCATCTTCTTTATATTTTCGTTTTAGATAATCACAAATCCTAAATCATCATTCTAAATTCTTCAATCTTCGGTCAAAGTCAGAAATAATTTTTTGAGTCTTGTTAAACTGGTCATATTCTTTTCCTGCTTTGGAAATAGCTTGTTGATGCGACTTTGTTCCTTTGCCATCTAAAATCTTGAATTCGTTAAAATTCAAAAACTTATCTACACTATTTGCCAAACTTTCCATTGTAAAAGTGTTTTCACGCTCAATCAGGTTTTCGATATAATCAAAGTAGCCCGTCACTGTGCGTTCCAATTGTTTTATCTCTTTCTCTTGCAGATAATTCTTAGCTATGGTAGTGTCTGTTTTTACTATTCTGCCTTCTGGTGCGTTTTTCCATGTGGTTAATCCCATATTGTCTCTTTTTGCATTGGCATTTTTATATATGATTTCGGCAGCCGTCTGACCTGTAATGGCAAAATGAAACTTATTTTGCACCATTGCATAAAATTTCTTGGTGATTTCTGCTTTTGGGTCGTAATCAATACTGCATTCTGCAAAAATGTCGGTGATTTGTTGGTAAATTCTGCGTTCACTGGCACGAATGGAACGAACACGCTCCAATAACTCCTTGAAATAATCTTTACCAAAGACCGCTTCACCTTGTTTCAATCGGTTGTCGTCTAGCACAAAACCTTTGATGATATATTCTTTCAGGGTTTTGGTAGCCCAAATTCTAAATTGCGTAGCTTTGGCTGAATTTACCCGATAGCCTACAGAAATTACAGCATCTAAGTTGTAAAACTTGGTCTTATAGTTTTTGCCGTCAGCGGCAGTTGTTTCCAAAATGGAAATAACTGAATCCTCTTCTAACTCATTGCTTTCAAATATGTTAGTCAAATGCTTGTTGATGGCAGGCACGCCAACATCAAACAATTCAGCCATCATTTTTTGGGTCAACCAAATGGTTTCATTTTGCAGCAAAACGTTTAGCGTAACTTCACCACTTGGTGCGTTATACAGAATAAAATTATTTTTAGGAACTAAATCGCTCATCTCTTTTATTTTTGATTTAGGATTGATGGTTTTTGATTGAGCCGATTCTTAACCGTTTTCACTGAAACTACAAATATTGAAATCAACTCATTCACTTCAGATTTTAGATGGTTGATTTGTGATTGCTGATTTTTAGAATCATCAATCTGCAATCCTAAATCTGCAATCACTTCCGATTCTTCAATCATTTCAAGCCAAAAGAGAGTTTCATCTGCTTCTTCAATTACAGTTTCCATTTTTGAAATAAAATCTTTATCACTCTTTGCTCTACAAACGGCTCTATAATTTGCAGCAACAGAAGTAGCACTCCTAATAATTTGATTTGAAAAAGTCCAACCAACTGACTTGTTCGGTAAATAATCTGATAATTTAATTATCTCAAGTGCCATCTTCTTTGTTCTATTTTGTATCTGTTCTTTCATAAATCAAAAATCATCAATCAGAAATCTTATTCGAGATTATCAAGTCTTTTACGTCAACATCCAATATTATAGCAATGTCCATCAAGAGTTCCAATCTTGGTTGCTGTCTGTTTTGAGCATAGGCATTTACCATATTGTAACTCTTTCCAAGTTTTTCAGCCAACCAAGTCTGCTTAATTCCTTTCTGTTCCAACACTTCCTTAATTCTGTTCATTGTCAGACTTTATTTTGTCAGGCGCTAAATTAGTCAGTTTAATTTAAATATCTCAAAAAACTGTGTATAAAATGTTGGGAATTGGTGATTTCTGCGTATTTCATTAAAAATAGTACTGCATGTACCTGCCAGCTAATCACCTCCCCCTTTAAGGCCAGCATCGGAACTGTGACAAAGCACAAAAAACACCAGGCTCTACCGCTGAAAGTCCTGGAGAAACAACGCATATATCAGGAATGGCGGGAGGTTTCTTCTGTGCCGATGGTCGGTGTTGAGGTGGAATTGTAAATTTCGGGAGGTTTCTTCTGAAGTTGATACAAAGCACAAAGCTTGATTGAACCGCTGAACCGTCACTTTTGGGTAGGTGCTGTTATGTAATACTCTACTTTTCGTCTCGTGCGAAGTTCTCCGTTGTGAGCATGAAAATTTGTTGAGATTAATGTCATAGTTAACTATTTAAGTAAAGCATTAGTATCAACTTGATAGCCAATTTCTAAAAGCTCTTTAACCAAATCAAATTTCCATTTGCTGTCAGAACTGTATGGGATGTATATCACTCCGTCAATGTCTGACGGCTTCTCAAAATTTGCGCTTTGTTCAAATATTGCAACAACTCTTTTTCGTCCAAGTTTGCTATAAAAGAAACCTAACTCAAAAATTACATTCTGTCTTGCTCTTAGTTTGGCTTTTGTAGCACCATCTGCTTTTGAATAACCATAGTCATCAGCAGACAGCAATACAACAGCAAAACCAACATCAGAATATTTTGTAAACTTTTCAATAATAGTGTCACCTGCGTTTGCTTTCTCATGAAGAATTATTGCTTTCAATCCTAATTTCTCAACAGTTCTTGCTGTAGCTTCTTTCATAGCGTCATTGTGTCCATGAACAATAAACACTTTTAAACTGTCGCTGCCAACTGTGTATTTTTCCGCAGCAGTTGAATTATTAGTTGCGTTCAGCTTTGATACTGTTTGAAGCTGTTGATCCTTATGCGCATTCAATTCAATGTCGTCAATAATTATTTGAACAAGTCCAACTAATTCTAAAGCATGAGAACTACGGAAACCATTAAAGGAGTTTGATATTCTGTTTTGAAGTTTGTCAATATTTTCTTTATGAAAAGTGGATGTGTCAAATTTATTTACAGCAATTGCTTTGGCCCGTTCTGCCATTCGGTCAAATAGTTTTTCATCTAGTGACGAATCAGAATTAATTTTTTCCAATTCGGAAATTATGTCGTTCAATTTTTCTATTGCTAAGTTCATATAGTTTGTTTAAAGTATAAGTTTGTTTTTATCACCAAAATTTCAAGTTTGAAGTGTCCCCGAGATTTGCACACAACGTTGTGCTAACCCAAATTTGTGTTAAATCCACCATACTTTCAGTCATCTAATAATCCCTTAATCTCTCCAATATCTCGTCCCCTCATATCCGTATGGATTACTGTCCTGCTGCTGGCATCATCCGGAAACACCGCTATGGCTCCAAAATATACCCCGGCTTGCAGCACCAAACACTGCGCAAGATAGAAAACGTTATTGGAAGGAATACTTGCTAAACTTTTATTCGCTCCGTACACTTCCAAATATCTTCCTGCCGGCATCAAAGAACAGCGCTATTTCTGGAATTGGCAGTTGGCCTGCAGCATGTCCCTTACATTTGCAGCCGCTCAATCACAAAACAGAAGAACAATGTCAGACCAAATCAGGAACCTGGAACCTAAAGCTGTGTGGAACAATTTTGCAAACCTTTCCGAGGTTCCGCGGCCATCTAAAAAGGAAGAAAAGGTCATTAAATTTATAAAGGACTTTGGAGAAGGGCTGGGCCTGGAAACGGAGGTAGACAAGGCCGGAAATGTGGTGATCCGTAAACCGGCCACTCCGGGCATGGAAAACCGCAAGATGGTGACGCTGCAAAGCCACCTGGACATGGTACACCAAAAGAATGGTGATGTGAAGATTGATTTTGCCAAAGACCCCATTCAACTGCGGATTGACGGACAATGGGTAAAGGCAACTGGCACTACGCTGGGTGCCGACAATGGGATGGGCGTGGCCACCATCATGGCACTTTTGCAGGCTACCGATACTCCCCACGGCCCACTGGAGGGCCTTTTCACCATTGACGAGGAAACCGGCATGACGGGCGCTTTTGCCCTGCAGCCCGGATTCGTGAAAGGTGATATCCTGCTGAACCTGGATTCGGAGGACGAGGGCGAACTCTACATTGGATGTGCCGGGGGAGTGGACACCAACGTCCACCTCAGATTCGACACCCAGGAGCTGCCGGCCAACAGCAGCGCGCTGAAACTGCGCATGGCGGGATTAAAAGGCGGCCATTCAGGAATGGATATTTCCCTGGGGCTGGGCAACAGCAACAAGCTCATGGCGCGGTTCCTTTACAGCCTTATTGGAAAGTCGAAAGTGCAACTGGCCACATTTGCCGGAGGTACGGCACGCAATGCAATCCCCCGCGAAACCGAAGCGGTAATGGTCTGCGAAGCCGATGACCTGGAAAATGTCAGGAAACTGGCGAAAGAATTTGAAGCAATATTAAAAGCAGAATATGCGGCCCGGGAACCCAACCTGACCTTTACCGCTGAAAAAGCGGATGCTCCTTACAAGGTTTTAAGTGCAAAAAACCACAAACAGTTGGTCAGGGCACTCCATGCCTGCATCAATGGCGTTTATGCCATGAGCGCAGAAGTACCGGGGCTTGTGGAGACTTCCACCAATCTTTCGGTAGTGAAACTGGCCAAAGGCACCTGCGACATCTATACCCTCCAACGCAGTTCACTGGATAGCGCAAAACTGGCCGTGGCAGGAATGGTGGCCGCAGCCTTTCAGCTTGCCGGTGCAGTGGTTCGGCATTTGGGAATGTATCCTGGCTGGCAGCCGGACGCCAGCTCAGAAATATTGCAGGTAATGAAGCAGGTCTACGAAAAGCAAACGGGCAAAACCCCGGCAGTGAAAGCCGTACATGCCGGGCTGGAGTGCGGAATCATTGGCCAGAAATATCCGAACATGGAGCTGATCTCCTTCGGCCCTACCATCAGGGGAGCCCACTCGCCAGAAGAGCGGGCGGAGATTGCCTCAGTGCAGAAATTCTGGGATTATTTATTAGAGACGCTGAAGGAGATTCCTGTTAAAAGCTGATGTGGTAAGCCACTCGTTCGCTATCCAGGAAAAGTAACCTGGGGATTATACATTGCTAATGATAGGGAAGATTTCAAATCAAACCCTCAGAAGTACGAGCATAATTCGAGGCTTCAGGGAAAGTATTAGCATATCCGATTCGAACTGTGTTATTGAAAATGTACAATAAAGCTGGTTTATAAAGTTTATAATAATTAAAATATTTTATAAGCAATAAAAGGAGAGCTTTGGGGTTGATAGAGGCCATGAACTAAACTTGCTAAGACCCATGAAACTACTGACTTTTTTTGCAGCGATGATGCTGTTAGCCCCTTCCCTTTCGGCACAGGATCCAAATTTTAGCCAGCCTATGGCGGCCCCACTTTACTATAACCCGGCCTTTGCGGGAACTGCTCATTTGGCGCGCCTTAGCGGGGTGTACCACGATCATTGGAGTTCAATTTCATCAGGCAATAAAACTTTTAATCTTGGTTATGATCAACACATAGAAAAGCTTGGGGGTGGCATTGGCCTTTTTGCTACCCAGAATAACTTTAGGAGCGGAGTAGCAAGCAGCACCTCAATAGGAGCGGCCTACAACTATAGTTTGAGAATCAGTAAAAAGCTGAATTTTCGTGCTGGCATAAAAGGATCATACAATACCAGGACGGTAGACCCTTCTAAATTAAAATGGGGAATTGGCCATCCGCCAGAGCCAACGAAAAAATACAGCGATCGTTATCCGGACTTTGGAGCAGGTATATTGATTAATGGAGATAATTTTTATGCGGGATTTGGCGCTGATCATATTTTGGAACCTGCCCGAACAACAGATTATTTTGATATTTCCAGAGGGGTATATCGTAAATATGTGGCGCAGGCAGGCTATTTCAAGAAGTTGTCATCTGACCCAAAAGGCTACGTAATAAATCCCTACTTTGTACTGCATAAGCAGGAAAGCGTTTCCCAGGTATGGCCGGGAATCAACTTGCATAAGGGACTTTTTGCCGGGGGTATATCCTACCGTGCCATCATTACAAGCCCGGCAAAAACACACATTAATTCGGATGCTTTCAATTTTCTGATCGGCTTTAATAAGGGAAGATTCAAGGTCAGCTACGTTTACGACTACACCTTACCTGACCCAAGATCCGCAGCTCGTGGCAGCCATGAGGTTGCAATGGCCTTTTTCTTAGGGAAAGAATCTTTATCTCGCACAGCATTAAAAGATACGGAGATGTTCCAGAGGATGTTTTAAATAAGGCTTCCTGTATAATTTTGTAGCGCGTGTAATTGAATGCGTTGATGACTTGGGTAACGCAAATAAAAAGGCTTTCTGGTTTGGTGCTGAAGAAAATCTCAGTAATTAAAAATTCAAAAAAGATTTTATCCCATTCACTCATTTAATAATCGCTCTACCTCTTGTTTTATTTCTCTAAATGATTATTACAATACTCCAAATTAAATCATCTGGCATTCATAAATCTGTTGTTTTGTAGCATCTATCGCTTGTCTGAGAAAGGGATTTTTAACGGCTTTTTCCTCAAGAAGATCAACTTCTCTTTTGAACAGGTTCTCTAACGATTTTTTAAAATCAAAATAATTATCCGCATAGTCGTATAGATCAACTCTGGAGAAATCAACCAATAGATCAATATCACTATTACTTTTTAAATTACCAGTCAGGATTGACCCAAATACAAATAATCGGGTTACCTTATGCTTGTTGCATAAAGCCCTTATTTTATCTATATTTTCATCAATAATGCTCATATCTCAAAATTATTAATTTTTAACAATACTAAAACTTGTTTAACTCAAACTTTGGAACTGCTTCAGGAATCGCACATCGTTCTCGAAAAAGAGGCGGATGTCGTTGAGGCCAAACAGCAGCATGGCGATGCGCTCAATGCCCATCCCAAACGCAAAGCCCGAATACTTTTCAGGATCAATGCGGCAATTGGTGAGCACGGCAGGGTCTACCATTCCGCAGCCCAGAATTTCTACCCAGCCTGTGTGTTTGCAGACTGCGCAGCCTTTCCCGTGGCATATCAGGCAGGAAATATCCATTTCGGCTGACGGCTCGGTGAAAGGGAAATAAGATGGGCGTAAACGGATTTCGGTGCCGATTCCAAATAGCTCCTGCACAAAGAAGTAGAGCGTCTGCTTCAGGTCGGCAAACGATACATCTTCCGCTACAAAAAGCCCCTCTACCTGGTGGAACTGGCAATGTGCGCGGGCCGAGACCGTCTCGTTGCGATAAACGCGGCCGGGCGCAATAATGCGAATGGGCGGGTTTTGGTTTTCCATTACGCCCACCTGCACCGGTGATGTATGCGTGCGAAGAATCATATCAGGATTGGTCTGGACGTAAAACGTATCCTGCATATCGCGCGCAGGATGATCCTGCGGTGTATTCAGGGCAGTGAAATTGTGCCAGTCATCCACGATCTCAGGACCTTCCGCTACGGTATAGCCCAGGCGATCGAAGATGCGGATGATGCGCTTGCGAACCACACTGAGCGGATGCCGACCTCCCAACGGCACAGGATAAGCATCCAACGTCAGGTCAATGGATTCGCCTTCACGCCCGGATGCCATTTCGTCCAGCCGTGCTTTTTCTGAATCATATTTTTCCTGCAACCACAGCTTCAGTTCGTTAATGGGCTTCCCCATTTCGCGCTTCTCTTCTGGTGATGCCGCTTTTAGTGCGCCAAACAGTTCCTGCAGTGCTCCCTTCTTTCCGAGAAAGTGAATGCGGAATTGCTCCAGCGCATCGGGCGTGGCGGTATCGAATTCTTCGGCCTGTAGCCTTAGGTGGTTGATTTTTTCCTGAATCATGCGGCAAAGTTAGTGGCTTGTGGTTGTTTTGATGATGAAGCTGCTGCGATTGTCCTTTTCAGGATATTGCCGCTTTCCCAGAAAAAGGCACGAGGAAAACCTCGCGCCAGATTGGGAGCAATCCGTTTCTCCATTAATAACTCCGTCCTTCGATCAATAGCTCCGTCCTTCAGGGCGGAGAAAAGAGAGCACCACTCAAGCATCAGGGCTTTAGCCCTTTAATAACCCGGCAGGAGCAAGAATTTTAAAAAAAATACAAAAAGGTCATATATATATATATTTGGAATTCACAACCAAAATTAATTTCCATGAAAACTTCTTCAATCCTCATCCTGCTTGCCCTTCTTCTTATTCCTGCTCCAATCCTGGCCCAGGAACTTTGGTCGAAAAGCCCAATAAGCCCTAAAGGTGCCGTGTTAATGAATGTGGCGCCCGATGGGCAGGGTGGTTTATATATTTATGGAGGGCGAAACGCCCCCGGCACTTCTGCTGACACGCTTATTTTTTTTACGGATTCCCTGTTTCTAAATAATAATGAAAATTTCCTTGCACATTTTAATAGTGAGGGAAACCTGGTTTGGGCCAAGAAAATATGGGTGGATGGAGGAATCCCTCCCCTAACCAACAACCTGCCCGCAGGTATTTTTGGTAAGCTCACATCGCACCAGGGAGATATATTTCTGTCGGCCCGGTTCGGGGGCAATTCATTATGGGTTGAAAATGATTCCCTTGAAATTGATAGTCCAACTGCTTCTGGCTTTATAAAATTTAACGGGCAGGGAAAACCACAATGGTCAATTCAGCCAAGGGGTAATGTGGATGATGCTGTTCATGCAATAGCAACTGATGGTTCAATTTATCTTTCCGGGGTTTATAACGGCACTGTACAATGGGGCAGTTTTCATTTTGCCAATCCACGGGGATTTTACGTAGTTAAATTATCTCCGGCCGGGCAGGTCCAATGGCTTCGGTCATTTAAAGTGTCATCATTCCTATCTAGGGTCCGGGCTATAGGTACGGATCAAAATAACAATGTTTACATAGGTGGCAGCATGCGCGATACCGTTTCAATTGGAGGCAACGATTTTATAAGTGATGCCCAGGGCGAAGACCCCTTTGTGGCAACGCTGACATCTACGGGGCAATTCGAATGGCTAACATCAGCACCGGCCACCGGAAACTCTGATGTCCATGTATTAGAATTTCATAATGGCGCGGGCTATTTGGGCGGTATGGCCACCGATGTGCAGTTTGGAAGTGATGCCCTTGCCGGCCGTGGGTCTTTCCTTGCCAAATTCGATTTGTCAGGCAACTTTGAATGGGCAAAACGATACAGCCCCAATGAGGATTTAAGCCTCCTTATTTTTAACAATGACGGAATATTCGCAGGGGTAAATGACCGGGGGTTTGGCATTCACCACCTTGATTTTGACGGCAATGAAAAATGGAACTACCTGAACCAAAGCAATGGCAATGCTTATATGCTGGGCATGACACTGGACAGCGCAGATAATATCACCATTGCAGGAAAGTATTCCGGCCCACTTAACATGGGCAGTGATTTTCATTCTGCTAAGCCCACGGATTATTTTATTGCCAAGATTGTTAATTGCAATGATTTTGTCCTGACACTCGACCCAGCCAATGATTTTGCAATTAAGGATACACAAAGTGCCCAGGTTGGGGTAGCCTTCCCGGAAAAATATGAGGCGAACTTTTATATGTGGTATCAGGACAATAATCTTTCAACGCAGGATTCAGCCGCCTTCCACCTTATGCCGCCTTATGGCTCAATGACTTCCACTGCGTTGTATGCCATAGTGTGGAGCCAGGAAGGTTGCATTGATACTTCCGAAACTATCCGGGTTACAATAGAGAAACCAATAGGAGTTTCGGCCACCGCCCCAAATTCAAATTTTATCCTTTATCCAAATCCCGTGGCAGGTGATATTTTTATTGAATGCAAAAATGGCCTGAAGAAATATGAAAGGGTAACGGTTTCGCTTACTGACGTAACTGGGAAGATATTGCAAGAACAGCGGTTCTCAACCTTGGAAAATACGATGATAAATATACCTGTGGATGGATTGCCCCCCGGTATGTATTTCATCCACGTCCAGACCGAAGATGAAATAGCCGGAATTTACAAGGTGATTAAACAGTAGTTATTTTTAGCGTTTATTTACTCCGTCCTGCGGGGAAAACCTCGCGCCAGATCGGGGCAATCCGTCCTCCGATCAATAGCTCCGTCCTTCAAGGCGGGGAAAAGAGAGCACCACTCAGGCATCAGGGCTTTAGCCCTTTAATAATCCGGCAGAAACAAGCACGGTAAAGGCACGAGGAAAACCACACTGAGCGGATGCCGGCTTCCCAACGGCACAGGATAAGCATCCTAGCGTCAGGTCAATGGATTCGCCCTCACGTCCGGATGCCATTTCGTCCAGCCGTGCTTTTTCTGCATCATATTTTTCGTGCAACCACAGTTTCAGTTCGTCCTCTTAATACTTTTCAGACGATATTAGATGGAAGATGCAAGGCAAGCCAATCTTCTGATTTGTAATTCAATTTCTACATTTGACCAATGCCAGACGATCAAAATTTTTCCGCCATTGCTGATCTCACGCAAACAGGGGGTTAAAGAAAGTCATATTAATTAGAGATCAAATTACAATGTATTAATGAAGCCGATATTTAATGCAATCCGGAAAAAAGGGGCAATAGCCGGGATCCTGATCTGTGCCTTCCTATTAAGAATCTGGAACCTGGACTTTCAAAGTCTGTGGCTGGATGAATTACACACCATGGTAGAAGCGGACCCCAGTCAATCCTGGAGCCACTTTTTCAATATGTTACGCTGTTGTGACCAACATCCCCCTCTCCATTATGTCATTGAACGTTTTTCATTTTCAATTTTTGGGCACACCGCTTATGTAGCCAGGTTTACCTCTGTTATAACCGGAACTGTGGGTGTATATGCAATGTTTCTGCTTGGTAAGACCATCTATAATCACCGCCTGGGATTAATTGCCGCCTTGCTTACCACCATAAATTTTTATGCGATCAAGTATTCTCAGGAAGCTCGCGGTTACATGCTCGCTTTCACTTTTGCGGCCCTTTCCTTCACTTACTTTATTAAAATTGTGAAAGTGCCCAATCGAATAAACGCTTTGTTATATGCCCTATTTACCTTGTGTCTTCTCTATACCCACTATTACAGCCTGTTCATCGTTGCTTCCCAGAGTTTACTGGCCCTTATATTTATTTTACAGGAAACCGGTGACGAACGCAAGCAAATGTTCAAAGCATATCTCACTGCCGCAGTGATCATTATCCTCGGCTATACCCCGTGGCTGCCGTTCCTGGTCACTGTATCAGAAATCAAATCCTTTTGGATAACCAATATTTCCGATGCTTTTATGGCCAATTTTTTTTCTGAATACTTTGGTGATTCCCAACTGCTGATTCCGGTTATCATCCTCTTACTGGTCGTTTATATTTTACATGCGACTTTATCGGTATATAAAGGTGAACCACGAAAATTAAAAGACTCACCGCTGTCATTCTCCTTGTTCGTATGTATTTGCTGGGTATTCACAACTTATATGATTACCTATATCCGTTCTGTTCTGGTAGTTCCAATGCTTTTTCCACGCTATACTATTGTAGTTTTACCTGCTATCCTTTTGGCTGTCGCCATTGGTATTGCATTATTCAAATCAAATTCGGTGAAGGCAATGATCATAAGCCTGGTTGTGGTCATTTCCATCACGGATCTGATTGTAAGCAAGGATTTTTACAACAAGGTCTCAAAAACACAATTCAGAGAAATTATGCAGTTCGTGGCAGATGAAAATCCAGATAACTATCCAATGATCAACGAACGAACATCTGCACAAAACAGTTATTTTATTAAATATCTCAATATTAAATCGGATGTTTTTTCAGCTAAAAAAGAAGATCTGGTAGATTCCATTTTAAATAAAAGTTCGGACAAATACAATTTAGATGGATTTTGGATCATCAGCGCCCATAGCGAGCCGGAGCTTGATACGGCCAAACGCAGGCAACTGGAAACGTCATTTATCTCAACCAGGAAAGGTGAATTTATGGATGCATCCGCTGAACTCTTTGTTTCCAGAGAACTGGAAAGCGATGACTATATTGTTTTACGATATGATGATTGGGGAAATGACGGTACACAATATCCGGATATTCAAAAACTTGCCATCTGGACCGGGGCCATTCATTCACAACCCGTTTCTATCAGGAAAGGAAAATACAATGTGAGTATTCTTGCATACGGAACCAGTGCAAAGGGGGTATTTCCGCACCTTAATATTTATTTTAACGATGCGCTGCTAACCGATTATTTTCTTACCGGGACAAATGAAAAGCACCAATTCATATTTGAAAATCTACAGGACAGGGACATCATTATTAAAATTGAAATGGATAACGATTTGAGCATTCCAAATGGAGAAGACAGGAATGTGTTCCTGGATAAGATCATGCTGGAACGGCTCAAAGAATGATCCGAATCAGCGATACTTAAAATTTCCGGTGAGCGAATTGGCTAAATCATAGAACTCATTTTTTCAATAAAATATATAACTTAGAGTGAGATTGGCAAACTGTAAAATTTGGAGTTAAATATTACTTTCCTGTTTTTTATTTATTTGAATTATACAAGAAATCATCTATTGTGAAATTGCAAAAAAAAACCGCTAATCCTTTTTTCCTTCTTTCCCTCATTCCTCCAATCCCTCATTCCTTATTTTTGCACCCCGCAATGAAATTCTGAACTTAAAGATTTGACCGACACTTCTGCACCCAAACGACAAATAGCCATTCTTGGCAGCACCGGCTCCATCGGCACACAAGCCCTGGAGGTGATTGCAGAGCAGCATGAACATCTGCAGGTTTCCGTGCTTACCGCTAATTCTAATGCTGATCTGCTCATTTCACAGGCATTAAAGTTCCGGCCCAATGCCGTGGTTATTGCTGACGAAAGCAAATACGCGGAGGTCAAAAATGTGTTGTTTGACCAAGGCATCAAAGTATTTGCAGGCCATGAAAGTCTGGAGCAGGTAGTGCAGATGGAGGAGATTGACATTGTGCTGACCGCAATGGTAGGCTTTTCAGGGCTGCGGCCTACCCTTAGCGCCATTGAGGCAGGGAAAGCGGTGGCGCTCGCCAATAAAGAAACGCTGGTGGTGGCAGGCGAACTCATCACAAAGAAAGCTGCAGAAAAGGCCGTGAATATTTTCCCGGTAGATTCCGAGCATTCCGCCATCTTCCAGTGCATGGCAGGAGAATTTCACAACCCTATCGAGAAAATTATACTCACCGCATCTGGCGGACCTTTTCGCGGATGGAGCACAAGTGAACTGCAGAAGGTTAAACCTTCGCAGGCGCTGAAACACCCCAACTGGGACATGGGCGCCAAGATCACCATTGATTCGGCAAGCCTGATGAACAAGGGGCTTGAGGTGATAGAAGCATGTTGGTTATTTGCTATAAAAGCAGAACAGGTGGAGGTAGTAGTGCATCCGCAGAGTGTGATCCACTCTATGGTGCAGTTCCGCGATGGAAGCATTAAAGCTCAGCTTGGCTTGCCGGATATGAAGTTGCCAATCCAGTATGCCCTCACCTACCCCCAGCGTCAGAAAAACGATTTCCCGCGATTTAGTTTTACCGCCTACCCGCAACTCACATTTGAACAACCCGATTGGGACACTTTCAGAAACCTGGCCCTGGCTTTCGAGGCATTTAAGAAAGGGGGAAATATGCCCTGCATCCTTAATGCAGCCAATGAAATAGCAGTAGCGGGATTCCTGGCAGAAAAAACCAGTTTCCTGGAAATGTCCCAAATTATTGAAAAGGCCATGCAGCATATTCCATTCATTGCCGCTCCTACGCTGGAAGAATTACTTACCACCGACAAGGAAACCCGTGAACTCGCACAATCGCTCGTGAAAGGCTAAGTTTAATTTAGCTGCTATTATGGCTGCTATCTCTACTTTTGCACACTCTATGTCTATAGGGATGATTATACTCAAAATTATTACACTCAAGAATTATTAGATGGATGGATTAATAATGGCCGCCCAACTCATTACAGCCCTTTCTATATTGGTGCTGGTACATGAATGGGGGCATTTTATTGCCGCGCGCATTTTTGGAATCAAGATAGAGAAATTCTTTATTTTCTTTGATGCAGGCGGTTTTAAGCTCTTTAGTTTTAAAAGAGGCGATACGGAATATGGAATGGGCTGGCTGCCCCTGGGTGGCTACGTGAAAATATCCGGGATGATTGATGAATCATTTGACAAGGAGCAAATGAAAAAACCACCGGAGCCCTGGGAGTTCCGCTCTAAACCGGCATGGCAGCGCCTTATCGTTATGGTGGCGGGTGTATTTATGAATGTCATCCTGGGGATCCTCGTCTTTGCCATGCTTATGTTCTTCAACGGCAAGAGCTACATCCCCAATTCGGAAGTAAAACATGGCATTGTAGCGCTGGACCTTGGCCAGGAAATCGGGTTGCAAACGGGTGATAAAATCGTTGCTGTAAACGGGGAAGAAGTAGAGCGTTTTGGAGATATACTTTCGTCTGACATTGTGCTCTCTGACAATTCCGTATTAACGGTAGTGAGAAACGGGGAATATATTGACATTCCCATACCTGAAAATTTTGCAAAACGCGTGGCAGAAAGAGAAGAAGGTCTGAGTAATTTCATTTCCATCCGCGTGCCGGTAAAGATAGATTCCGTTTTGCCCGGCTCCAATGCAGAACTGGCGGGGATGCTGAAAGGCGATTCGATCACTGCCATCAACGACCAGCCTGTAACCTTTATGGATGAATTCCGCCCTCTGGTGGATGAACACAAGGGCCAGGAAGTGCAACTCTCCTACTTCCGCGATGGCCGGCAGGATGTCCTGACCGCCAGGGTGGATACAGCCAGCCTTATTGGCTTTGCCGCACAAATGCCTGGAGTGGCCTTTGAGAAATTCGGATTCTTCCAGTCATTTAGCGTTGGCGCCAAAACAGCCGTTGCTGCACTGTGGGATACCATGCGTGGCCTCGGCAAAGTGATAAGTGGCGACATTCCGGCCAATAAAGCTGTGCAAGGACCCATCGGAATTGCCACACAATTTGGCGCTCACTGGGACTGGCTGCGGTTCTGGACGCTCACAGGCATCCTGTCAATGGTACTTGCATTTATGAACATTCTTCCTATTCCCGCACTGGATGGCGGGCATGTAATTTTGCTCTTTGCAGAAATGATTCGGGGCAAAGCGCTCAGCCAGAAGTTTATGGAGGTTACACAAGTTATAGGCGTTGTCATCATCCTCATCCTGATGGTACTGATCTTCTCCAATGACATTTTCCGGCTGGTAAGCGGCTAAAAACAAGTTCCCTCCCACCCCTTTCTTTAACCGGAATCTGGCTAATTTCGCAGCCCCCAAGGGAAGAAACAGTTCTTATTCTTTTTATTGATACTTGCCCAGGTGGCGGAATTGGTAGACGCGCTGGTCTCAAACACCAGTGGAGCAATCCGTGCGGGTTCGACTCCCGCCCTGGGTACGCTTTCTAAATTCAAAAAAGCCCATTGTGAATCTGAAATTCGCAGTGGGCTTTTTTTATGAGCGATGGAGTTGTATTGTAATTCATCACGATGTGTACTTTCCTACGGTGGTCACCGGCAGCCTGCAACAAACCCGCGCCCCAATTATCTGTTATCAGATGAAGCTGCGAATTTCCATTTTATGCCAAACCGACTTTATTTCTACAATACCCCACGGCTGCTCCACCGGCTTATGAAAAAGCTGACCTGGCGAAGGCAGGTGCAGGATGATACTATTTTCCTCACGTTTGATGATGGTCCGAGTCCTGACGTAACGCCCTGGGTGCTGGAGCAATTAAATATTTACAATGCAAAAGCTACCTTTTTTTGTGTAGGAAGCAATATGCTGAAACATCCTGAAATATTCAGGGAAGTGGAAAACAACGGTCACACCATCGGCAATCACACTTTTGATCATCTGAACGGGTGGAAGGTAGCAACCAAAGATTATCTGCAAAATATCAGTCAGTTTGCGCAAGTATATCCTACGCCCCTTTTCCGTCCGCCATACGGAAAGATCTCGCCACCCCAAATATCCGCGCTGCTAAAGAAGAATTACGAAATTGTGATGTGGAGCATCCTTTCTTATGATTTCGATGCTAAACTACCCAGGCTTACCAGCATGAAGAAAATTCAAGGTGCCAAGCCAGGGCAGATCATCGTTTTTCATGACAATCCCAAAGCCGGAAAAAACCTGAAATATTTGTTGCCGCATACGCTTGAACATTTTGCCGGCAGAGGATTTAATTTCGCCAGCCTCTGACCTGTCTGATTAGTAACAGAGGCTTATAACCCATTATAATTCGCAGATACCGGAGCATCAACCTCACCGCAACAACGTAATGGCACCCCGCTCGTATTGGACTATGTATCCGGGGATTTCCAGCTTGAGCGAATAGATGTAGATGCCTTTCGGTAGCAGCGCGCCTTTAAATCTGCCATCCATTCTGCTGTTGGTGCTGCACCAAGATCCAACACACTCGAATATTTCGCCCCTAAAGAATATAACTTCGCCAGCCTGAAATATTTTGGCAGCCGCATTAAGCAGAAACGCTGCTTTGGTTTCATCCGGGTTTATTGCTAATTCATTCTTTCCATGAAAATACTCATCACAGGGGCCACAGGTTTTATTGGCAGCCACATAGCGGGGGCGCTTGGCCTGAAGCATAAAGTAATAGCTCCCACCCGCGATCCTGGCAATGTGCCGGATTCACTACGGAATAAGGGCAATATCACATTCGTAAAATTTGAAGCTGAGCGGCTTGAGGAAATGGTGCAAAGCGTACGGCCGGACGTAGTAGTGAACCTTTTGGGCATAATCCGGGAAAACCGGTCCACGGGCTCCACGTTCCGGAAGGTGCATTACGACTACGTGATAGACCTTGTGGAGGGCGCGAAAAAGGCTGGCGCCAAGAAATTCATCCAAATGTCTGCACTGGGATCAGCTATTGATTCCAAAAGCCAATACTTATCCACGAAGGCGAGGGCCGAAGACTACCTCCGAAATTCCGGGTTTCCGCATACTATTTTCCGGCCCTCCATTATTCTTGGCGAGGGGCAAAAGATGTTTGATGATTTCCGGGATTATGCCTCGTTTTCACCTTTTTTTCCTGCGCCAGCGCACAAGCTTCAGCCTGTTCATATTCATGATGTCCGCGATTGTTTTCTCAAGGCGGTGAATGAGAATCTTACCGGCCAGGCATTCGATCTCTGCGGAACCAGGGTGATCAATTACCGCGAGTTGTTCGGATTTATTCTCAGACACATTAAAGTAAAACGACCGGTTTTTACTGCTCCCGATCTGTTCTTCACGCTGTCGCTTCCCGTAATGGGTATATTGCCCAACCCGCCTCTCACGCTGGACCAGTATTACATGTTTCAGCAAGACAATGTATGCCAGAATAGCAACGATGCAGAGCAATTGCTGGGAAAACTCCGTGATGCATTTGCCTTTTGACCTGAGTTGAAACTTCTGACCATGCTCCCGGAGTGCATAGCTTTGCCGGCTCTATTTTTAGCCGAATGATCCAATCCAGGCCATTTTACCAAAATCACCTGCTTCTGCTGCTTATCCTCACCGCAGCCGCGATTCTCCGTTTCTGGAACTATGGTGAATTGCCCTACATGCACGATGAGTTCAGCGCTCTGAACCGCCTGAAATATGACAGCCTCAGCGAACTGATCGAAAAAGGGATCATGCCGGACGGACATCCGGCTGGCGTACAGCTCTTTCTGTATTTTTGGGTTTCACTGGTGGGAAACGATGAGGTTTGGGTAAAACTGCCTTTCGTGCTTTGTGGGATTCTGTCCGTTGCCCTTCTTTATTTAATCGGTACGCGCTGGTTTAATCCAACCACAGGTTTGGTGGCGGCTGCTTTTCTGACAGCACTCCAGTATCCGGTTACCTATTCGCAAATTGCCCGTCCTTATGCCTCCGGACTGTTCTTCACATTGCTCATGGTGTGGGGCTGGACGCTCTTTTTATTCTCGCAGCGGAAAAAAACGGGGTGGATCATTTTCGTGGCGGGCGCGGTGCTATGTAGTTATAATCACTACTTCAGCCATTTTATGGCGATTATCGCAGGATTTTCAGGGCTCTTTTTTGTCCAGCGCAAAGATTTGGTTTGGTATATCGCTGCCGGTGCGGCCATCCTGGTGCTCTACCTGCCGCATTTTCCCATTTTCCTTAATCAAATTTCCATTGGCGGGATTGGCTGGCTGGCTGCTCCCCGGCCCGATTTCTTCCTGGATTATTTCTCCTATATATTTCACCATTCTCCACTGGTATTCCTGATTGTTCTTGTACTTGTTGCGGGCAGTTTGTTTTTTAAGAAATATAAAAATAGTGGCGTACAGTTTCGTTTTCTCAGTTTGTGCTGGTTCCTGCTGCCACTGTTAACAGGATATTTCTATTCTATCTACTTCTCGCCTGTGCTGCAATATTCGGTGCTGCTCTTTTCCTTTCCTTTCCTGCTGCTATTCCTGTTCTCCTTTCTCCCGCGCCTGGAGTCAAAATGGAACACGGCCCTTATTTCCGTTATCCTGGCAGTTTGCATCATTACGCTGGTCTTTCACCGGCATCACTACCACTATTTTTACCATCATACCTTTAAAGCCGTGGCCGAAGAGACTGCAGCCGCAGCAGATTCTTTAGGAGAAGAAAACCTAAGTGCGTTGCTAAGCGCCAATCCCGACAATATACAGTTCTATTTTGATGAAATGAACCTCCGGCCAGCATCAACGCACTACCTTACCTCAGACATAGAAGTGCCCAAGCTCAAGCGCATACTGGATTCGCTGAGTACACCCTACGTTGCCCTGGGTGCCATGAGTGCAATTCCCGGAGAATATCTTTCCATCATTCGCCAGCAGTATCCTTATATGATCAAAAGAAAAACCGGACAGGAATTCGAATTCTATCTTTATTCAAAAACCGAATCTTCTGTTCCTGGTGCGCAGCCTTTACTTTTTCTTTGGGAAAATGATATAGAATCTGCCGATGCCAGGCTGAGGCTGGATTCCAGCTATTTATCGCGCGAAAACAGCAGTAGCGGCAATATGGCGTACAGAATGGACAGCACCCTGGAATTCGGCCCTGCCTTTCGGTTTTCTGCGGAAGAAATTCCTGCGCGTGAAGGCGATCTGCTCACAGCATCCATAAAAATCTATGCACCGGATACACCTGTGGCTGCGGTGCTGGCACTTCATATCTCCGAAGGCGAGAAAAGCATTTTCTGGACGCACCGCCCATTGATGGAATATATCAGGAAACCACAGGAATGGCAAACGGCTTACCTGGCAATTAATACCGGCAATACACTTTGGGGGCCGGGAAAAACAATGAATATTTTTATCTGGAACTTAAAACATGAAGAATTTTACCTCGATGATTTCAAGGTAGAAGCAGTGGAAGGGAACCGTAACAGGAATATCCTGATGGAAAAGCGAAGAAAGACGCAGCAGGTGGCAAGATGAGTTTTAATTATAAAACTTAGCATACACCACTGCGCTGCAGGTGCATGGCGGCTGGCCACAGGAGCTGCAGGAATACTGGTTTTTGATGCTATCCTCGCGCCAGTAATGGGCTATTTCGCGCATCGGTATCCAGTCATGTTTTTGGGCCAGTTTGCCAATATGGACTCCACCATCGCTGCTTTTCCATGCCACGCTGACTACGGCTTTCGAGTGCTTTTGGAGTTCAGCCATGCCCGCAGCCACCAGTAGCGAGCCAATACCGCGACCGCTCAGGCTCTTCTTTACAGCCGTAATTTTTCGATAGCCAATCGGATCAAAATTCACGAAATTGATATCCAGCCATGACCGCTCAACTTCTACCTTCTTTGCAAGATCATCCACAGAGCAAAGTTCCATCAGGGAGAAACCGGCAACTTCATCGCCCACAAGGGCAACGAGTGCGATGAGGTTATCATCATCAAGGTGAGATTTCAGAAAGTGAGGATTGAGGTAGCCGGAGCCTAATTGTTCTTCGGCAATTTTAAGGAGGTCATCAATATGTTGGGGAGCAAGGTGCTGTATTGAAAAATCAGATGGAATTTCAGCCATTGAAAGAATTTATGAGCGACTATAATGGAATAATCCTGCAAATATTGTGGCTGCTCATAAATTATTTTCACAGGAATTTCGGTGCTTTCTGTCAACGGGCAGAAACCGCGACTCCTGATAAATCAGGGACAAACGCAGATAAATCTGGTCAATGAAAAAACCAGGTAAAAGAACATTTGCATAAAAGGAAATAAATAAACCTTTAATATCCCACCAGCAGATCGCGCTCATCCCGCCATTTTATCCAGCCGATGGCCTCTGCTTTTCCATTGCGTGAGCAGGCGGAGAGCACCTCCACCTGCATCCAATCGCCAGAAGTTTTTAGCACTCGCAGGCAATCGCGTCCCTTTATGGCTATTGCTGGTGCGCCTTCCGTGGGCCGGGACAGGAGTCTATTGCCATTTACATCCAGCCGCCTCAGGGGAAAGCTTTGCTGGAGATAGCTATTCCAGGGAAGCAGATGCAAAAATGTTTTATTGCGCAGCCATAATGTTTCACTCGTTTCCTTATTCACCACCACCTGATAATGATTATCCTTCAGCGCCAGGCATATAAATGAAATCTCATGGCTCAATGCTCGGTGCGAATTCAGCCATTGGCGGTCTGAATCATTCAGCAATTTACCCGGTTCCTCCAATAACTTCACTTGCCGGTGTGGAGCAGAGGCATTGGTTTCTTCATAGAATTCGAGCATCACCGGAGATTCCAGGCTTACTACCACCACGCCTATTCCATTTATCTTCTCGAATTCATCCTGGGCAAATCCTTCAGGCAGAAAGGAAAACCAACAAAAGAAGCAGAATATCCATTTCATATTTTCTGCATTTAAATTATTCTTTAAATGTAAGAATAGAATCCGGCATTAAGCGGATAAAAGTTTTCATGTTTCTGCCAGATGTGGGCTAATACTATTAACATGAACCGGATGTGTTTTGTCAGCGTTTAAATGAAAGTTTTGAATAACCCCTATTCCAATTAATATTTGCTGAATTTTGCACCTTAATAAAAAACAACTTATGAAAAAGATCTTATTCTTCTGTTCAATGCTTTTGGGGCTTAATCTGCTCCTGACTTCGTGTGGTAACGAAACAAATGAAACCACTGACAATACGGAAAACGGTGATACAACGGAGACAGCTCTCCGGGAAGTGGATGAAAACCAGGAAACCATGGAAGCGGATAAAGCCGATGTGCCCATCGTTGCGGAATTTGTGGATGTGGATGAGGGAGTAAAGACACATGTCGAGGAAGTGCTGGAGGATTATATTAAACTGAAAGAAAACCTGGTTGAAGGTAATACCATGGATGCAAAGGGAAATGCAGCCGACCTTCAGGCAAAGCTGGAGGGTTTGCGCCTTATGACCTTGCCTCCAAAGCAGAAGCAGGCATTTGTAAATTATGACAACATGATCACGGAACACACTGCGCAAATAGCTGCATTGGATGACATTGAAGAGCAACGGGTGCAATTTTCCAAGATCTCTGAGGGAATTTATTCCTTAGCGCAGAATTTTGGCGCAGATTCCAGAACGCTTTATTACCAGTATTGTCCGATGGCCTTCAATAACAAAGGAGCCTATTGGGTGAGTGAAACAAAGGAGATCCGCAATCCATTTTTCGGAGAAAAGATGATGACTTGCGGTTCTACCCATCATCAGATCAATTAAGCATACATTCTTTTCATTCTAAACTGTCAGAGTAGCACCAATGGAGCAGCAACAGTGCTGTCTTCCATTGGTCCTGCCCTGTCAGGCTTTTATTTTACTTCGCAGAAGCCTGATGCAAGACTGCATCACCAAAGCGGCTGGCGGCCATTTTTATAGCTTTGCATTCCTCAAATTTTTCTGAAAATGTACTATAACAATATCCTCGAAACCATTGGTAACACGCCATTGGTGAAGCTCAACAAAATCACAAAGCACATTCCTGCCACCGTTCTTGCCAAAGTCGAATATTTTAATCCGGGGCATTCCGTAAAAGACCGCATTGGAATTAAGATGATTGAAGATGCGGAACAGAAAGGGATACTGAAACCGGGCGGAACCATCATCGAAGGAACTTCCGGCAATACCGGAATGGGACTGGCACTGGCCGCCATCATGAAAGGATACAAGTGCATTTTCACAGTTTCTGACAAGCAGAGCAAGGAAAAAATTGACCTGCTGCGGGCAATGGGGGCCGAGGTCATCGTATGTCCTACCAGCGTGGAAGCTACCGATCCCCGATCATACTATTCTGTGGCTAAGAAGCTGAATAAAGAAATCCCGAACTCTTTTTATCCCAACCAATACGATCATGCAGCGAATACCAAAGCTCATTATGAAACCACCGGGCCTGAGATCTGGGAACAGACCGAAGGCCGGATCACGCATTTCATTTCAGGTGTGGGCACAGGTGGAACAATATCCGGAACAGGAAGATATCTGAAGGAGAAAAATCCTGACATTAAAATCTGGGGCATTGATACCTATGGTTCCGTTTTTAAGAAATACCACGAAACCGGTGAATTCGATGAGAAGGAAATCTATCCATATATTACCGAAGGAATAGGCGAAGACATTATTCCCGAAAATGTTGATTTTAAGATCATTGACTATTTTGAAAAAGTTACGGATAAAGATGCTTTTGTAATGACGCGGAGGCTGGCGAAGGAAGAGGGCCTCCTGGTTGGGAATTCTGCCGGATCAGCCATTGCGGGTTTGCTCCAGATGAAGGACCGGCTGAAGGCTGGCGATCTGGTGGTGGTGCTACTGCCGGATCACGGAACCCGCTACGTAGGCAAAGCCTTTAATGACGACTGGATGCGCGAGCGTGGCTTCCTCGAAGAAGGAATGGGAAAAGCACGGGATATTGTGGCCGCCAAAAGTGCCGAAGAATTGATCACCATTGCCGGAGACAAACCGCTTCAGGAGGCGATCGCTTTGCTGCAAAAACACAACATCAGCCAAATACCCGTCACGAATGGCTCAGACATCGTAGGGGCTGTAACCGAGAACACCCTTTATGCGAAGATCATTGACAACCCTGACTTTAAGCACCTCAAGGTAGAAAACGTGATGGAGGAACCGCTGCCGGTGGTGGAGGCTGATACTCCTTCCAGCCGCATCAGTGAAATAATAAGGCAGGGCAATGGAGCCGTTCTGGTAAGCGATAATGGCAAATTCCATATCGTCACAAAATATGATATTATTCATCAGCTCGCCCGCTCCTGATTTCCTGCGTAGCTGCGGGGAACTGGAGAAACGGGGTAATTTGAATAAAAATGGTACAGCGCATTATTTCTGTAGTTCCCTCTCAAACTGAGCTGCTCTTTGATCTTGGCCTGGAGCAACACGTTGCAGGAATTACCTGGTTTTGTGAACGTCCGGCAGATAAAGTTAAACAGGTACCAAAAATCGGGGGAACCAAAAATCTGAAGGTGGATAAAATTCTGTCGCTGAAACCTGACCTCGTCATTGCCAACAAGGAAGAGAACGAAAAGGAGCAGATTGAAGAACTCGCGCGTCATGTGCCTGTCTGGACCAGCGATGTGAATGACCTGCCGTCAGCATTGGAGATGATCCGGGAAGTAGGGAGACTTTGCGACAAGCAGGAAGAGGCTGAAGAAATGGCTGCCAAAATCGCGGCAGGATTTGCGGAACTCAGACCAGCTTCAACTGAACGCACAGCTTACCTCATCTGGCGCCAGCCCTGGATGACGGTGGGCCGAGATACGTTCATCCATGACGTGATGGAGCGGGCAGGCTACAAGAACATTTACAGTAGAAAAATCCGCTATCCTGAAACCTCCCTGGAGGAGTTGGCAGCATCAGAGCCGGAGGTCATCCTGCTTTCTTCGGAGCCTTTTCCCTTCAAGCAAAAGCATGTGGAAGAAGTGCTGCAAGCGATTCCATCTGCCCGTGTAGAACTGACCGATGGACAAGTCTTTAGCTGGTACGGAAGCAGGTTGCTCCAAAGCATTGAAGTATTGAAGAAATTGCGGTTAGCTGCATAAATTGCACGGATGAAAACTTTGCTGCTTGTGCTGGCTTCGCTCCTCGTCATTGCCAGTTTTATTCCGCTCCTCAGAAATGAAGAATGGTGGATCAGGATCTTCGATTTTCCCAGGATTCAGATCGTGTTCTTTTCAGTTCTCACAATCACAGCTTTCTTTATTTTTTTCGATACTGATACCATCACAAGCCAGGTGATCATGAGTCTGTTGCTTGCTTCCATCCTTTATCAGGGCTGGGAAATGCTGCCCTATACCCCATTGTGGAAGATCCAGTCAGTACATGAGGAGAAGGAAGACAAGGGAAATACGGTAAGACTGCTCATCAGCAATGTACGCCAGAAAAACAGGGATACGCAGAAACTTCTTGATTTGGTCAGGGAAAAGAAACCGGATATTTTGCTGGCAGTGGAAACCGATGATTATTGGTATAGCCGTTTAAAAATTTTGGAGAATGAATATGCTTATTCAAAGTGTAAACCGCTTAACAATACTTACGGTGTTCTTCTTTTTTCAAATTTAGAATTGATAAATGCAGAGTTCCGGTTTTTGGTAGATGAAGAAGTGCCCTCCATCAAGACGGAAGTAGCGTTGCCATCAGGAAACCGGTTTGTGCTATACTGCATCCATCCAAAACCACCTGCAATGGGGAAAGACACTGAAGACCGCGATGCAGAATTGGTGGTAATCGGAAAGGAATCGCGGAAACTGAATTCTCCGGTGATGGTGGCAGGCGATCTCAATGATGTGGCCTGGAGCCATACCACACGGATGTTTCAGCGCATCAGCGGCTTGCTCGATCCCAGGCGGGGCCGCGGTTTTTTCAATACCTTCAATGCCAATATTCCTTTTTTCCGCTGGCCCCTCGACCATGTTTTTCATTCCGATCATTTTCAGTTAAAAAAGCTTGAAGTCTGCCGGCATATTGGCAGCGATCATTTCCCGGTGCTCATTGAACTGGTGTTTATTCCTGATGAAAAACATGAGCAGGAAAAACCGAAGGCTGATGAAGACGATCGCGAAGAGGGCGAAGAAAAATTAGTGAAGGCGGGGGTTGCCTGATCCCCGGCATGAACATTCGCATAAACCCCAATTCCTATTCAGTTTCATATTTAAGATAAATTACCCCCAGGGACGGAAGTGTGGCAGCAATTGATTGCATTCGGCCATGGGCAGGAAGTTCTTCCGTCCGGATTCGTTCCTGGTTTCGGGAGCCGCTGCCACCAAACATTTCGCTGTCGCTGTTGAAAATTTCCTTCCAACTTCCCTGCTGCGGCACTCCGATACGGTAGTTTTCGCGCGCCACCGGAGTGAAGTTACAGGCTACCAAAATCGTCTCCCGACTATCCCTGCCTTTGCGCAGGAAAGATATCACGCTGTTGCCGGAGTCATGTATATCAATCCACTCAAATCCTTTTTCTTCAAAGAGAAGTTCATAAAGTGCAGGTTCGCGGCTAAATATCGCATTGAGTTGACTGAGCATCTCCAGTAATCCTTTGTGTTTTGGCTCACCTGCAAGATGCCAGTCCAGGCTCCGTTCATGGCTCCATTCCTGGAATTGACCAAATTCGCCACCCATAAACAGCAGCTTCGCGCCCGGATGTCCGTACATGTATCCATATAGCGTACGCAAGTTGGCGAACTTCTGCCATTCATCACCCGGCATTTTATCAATCAATGATCCCTTTCCATACACCACTTCATCATGGGAAAGCGGAAGCATAAAATTTTCTGTGAATGCGTAATAAATGCTGAAGGTGATCTCATTCTGGTGATGCCTGCGGTGAACAGGATCCTTGCTGAAGTATTCCAGCGTATCATGCATCCAGCCCATCATCCACTTCATTCCAAAGCCAAGTCCATCCTCATCCGTAGGGCGTGATACTTTGGGAAAGGAGGTACTTTCTTCTGCAATGGTGTGTACATCTGGAAACTCCTTATACACGGCTTCATTGAATTCTTTCAGAAAACTGATAGCCTCCAGGTTTTCGCGGCCTCCGTATTCGTTCGGTTCCCATTCGCCTTCTTTGCGGGAATAATCGAGATAAAGCAGGGACGCCACTGCATCCACTCGCAATCCGTCAATGTGAAATTTATCCAGCCAATAAATGGCATTGCTGATCAAAAATGCGCGGACTTCCTTCCGGCCATAGTTGAAGATATAGCTCTTCCAGTCGGGGTGGTAGCCTTTGCGCGGATCTTCATGCTCGTAGAGGTGGGTGCCGTCAAAATAGTGCAGCCCGTGTTCATCCATTGGAAAATGGGAAGGAACCCAATCCAGGATAACACCAATACCCGCCTTATGAAGTTCCTCCACCAGGTGCATAAAATCCTGCGGAGTTCCGTACCGGCTTGAAGGCGCAAAATACCCGGTGATCTGGTAGCCCCATGAGCCATAGAACGGGTGCTCCATAACGGGCATAAACTCAACGTGCGTAAATCCAAGCTTTTGAATATAGGATGGAAGTCTCTGCGCCATTTCACGGTAGGTAAGCGCGCGATTCTTTTCTTCAGGCACTCGTGCCCAGGATCCGAAATGGATTTCATAAACCGAAACCGGCCGGGCACTGCCGGCCTTCTGCTGGCGTTGCTGCATCCATGCGCCATCTTTCCATTCGTTGCCAATGTCCCAAACCATTGAAGCAGTGGCAGGAGGTACTTCCCAGCGGAATGCAAAGGGATCGCCCTTCTCCACTTTATAACCCCGGTGGTGAGAACTGATGAAATATTTATACAAGGTTCCATTGCCCGCTCCGGGTATAAATGTCTCCCAAATGCCGCTGTCATCATCCCGGACTTTCATGGGATTGGCAGCGCGGCTCCAATCATTGAAATCCCCCATAATGCAGATCTGCTCAGCATTTGGAGCCCAAACGGCAAAGTAAGTTCCTGATACTCCATTATGCTCCATCAGGTGCGCCCCAAGCTTTTCATACAGGCGATGATGTCTGCCTTCTTTAAAGAGGTAAATATCAAATTCACTGAAGCGGGTGGCTTCTGCCGCAGGAACCGTATGAGAGATTCCTGCAGGCTTTCCTGCTTTTGAAGGGGCTGAACGGCTCCCCTTTTTCTCCTTTGCCGGCTTCGCAGACTTCCGGGATTTTTCCCTTCCTTCCGTCTTCTTTGCTTCCGGCTTTTTCGATTCCTTTTTCCGGGCTTTACCCTCGCTATTTTTCTTAGCCATAATTTATTTTCCTTCAATTATTGATCTGATCCCCCGTAATGGGATCATTGTCCATCCCGGACGATTATTGAGTTCGTAGCTCAATTCGTAGACGGCTTTTTCGAGGAGAAATATTTCGAGCAACGTCCTGAAATCCTCCTCATTATCAGGTATAAAATCGCTTTCACCTACGCGCTCCCGGTAGCTGCTCAGGTAGAACCGCGTAATGCAGTTATACCATACTTCAGCCCATTTATCCAGGGTTCCGTCCGGCCTGAATTTTCTGTAGTCATCCTGAAGCAGGGTGCTGTATGCGGCATAATGGAAAGAGCGGATCATGCCGGACACATCGCGCATGGCGGCTCTCTTCAGGCGCCTTTCGCTGTAGGGCCGGGCCGGTTCTCCTTCAAAGTCTATGATCATAAAATCCTTGCCCGTCCAAAGCACCTGCCCGAGGTGATAATCTCCGTGGGTCCTGATTTTCATATTATTAATTTTATGATCAAAAATCTGCCTGAAATAATCGAGTACCCTGCTTTTCATTTTAAAGATTTCCCGTGCTTCTTCCTGCATTTCTTCAGGGAGTTTGCTGAGGCTTTTTTGAAGCACCTGAAAGCTGCTCCGCGTCAGGGATTGCAGAGAGGAAAAGAGCGATCGCTGGTAGTGAAGCGAAAAAGGCTCCGGTTCAAACCCCGGTGCATTGCGGTGCGATGCTAGGGCAATGTGCATTTCTGCTGTGCGCTGGCCCAGCAACCGGATGCGTTCATGATAAACCGGCCCCATTAATTGCCGTATATCCTCAGATAATTCATTAAAAGCTAAAGGAGTCAGAATATCCTTCTTCACCAGCCTGGAGGGCGGATCTTTCGGGGAAGTCAGCACCCTCTCAAAATAGCGTCCGAGCACGTCTTTAGTGTATTCCCAGGCATCTCCCTGGTTGGGTACCAGTTCCTGCATCATTCCAAGCACCATCTCTGAAGCCGGCTTATTGGTATATTTTACTGCCCCCACAAAATGGGGTACATGTTCAAATCCTGCTTTGTCAGAAAGGAATTGTGTAATTTCAAGATCCGGGTTCAGGGTGTTGTCGAGTTTCCTGTAAAGCTTCAGGAAGTAGGCATCACCGTAAATAAGCGAGGTATTGCTCTGCTCTGCATTCAGCACTTTGGAATGCAACTCCTTCATTTTCAGCTTCCCGGATTCATTTCCCGAAGAAAAAACCAGGTTCCCCTCATTGGCTTTTACACTGCGATTTAACCGGATATTTTCAAAGAGGTGGTTTCGGAAATGCTCGCTATACACTGCATCGAATAATACGCCTTCACTCCCACCCAGCGTCAGTTGCGTAATGACTCCGTTTTTAGGGATCTCACGAAAATCTTCCTCCTTTTTATAGGGCATAAAAGCCAGGGGAATCTGATAGGTTTCTGCCAGTCCTTCATTGTAGCCAATATTAATGATCACCCACGAGGCCTGCAAATCAGCGATCTTCAGATCAATCCGGCTGCTGATGGAAAGACTTTGAACCGCCCGCGATTTGCCGCCAAACCAGCGGCAATCCTGCATATAAAGCGGAAGTACACGGGTTTCCAGTTTTTGCCGTTGTTTTCCTGAAAAAAGTGCCTTCCAGTTGTCGGCTTCCATTGCGGGCAGCGTACTCTTGTCCAGCAGTCCCTCCCGTTCCTGTTCAAGCTGAAACCAATAGTAGCCATAAGGTGCCAGCGTAAAGCGGTAGAGCTGATCAGAAATACGGCTGAATTTATTCCGGCTGAAAACTTCCACGGGGCTGTAGTCCTCAAAATCTTCGAGTTCCAGCCCTGCTTCCTGCGGAAAGCGTGAAAGATTAGCAACCACCAGGATAGTTTCATCTTCATAACTTCGGGTGAAGGCAATGACCTTGGAGTTGGCCGGTGACAGGAATTGAATATCTCCCCGGCCGAATGCTGCAAACTGCTTCCGCATTCTGATGACACGCTTCATCCACCAAAGCAGCGAGGAAGCATTCATCTGCTCGGATTCCACATTTACCGCCTCATATTTATACTGCGGATCAATGATCACCGGCAGATAAAGCTTATGCGGGTTGGCGCTGGAAAAACCGGCATTTCTGTCGGCACTCCATTGCATCGGAGTACGGACGCCATCGCGGTCGCCCAGGTAAAAATTATCCCCCATTCCGATCTCGTCTCCATAGTAGATGACTGGTGTTCCCGGAAGCGAAAAGAGCAGCACATTCATCAGTTCTATTTTCCTGCGGTCGTTCTCCAGCAAGGGCGCCAAGCGGTGCCGTATCCCCACGTTTATCTTAGCCTGGATATCCTTTGTATATACCTTGTACATATAGTCCCGCTCTTCGTCCGTCACCATTTCGAGCGTGAGTTCATCATGGTTTCGCAGAAAAATGGCCCATTGGCAGGATTCCGGGATTTCCGGAGTTTGATCAATAATGTCAGTAACCGGGTAACGGTCTTCCATCTTCACAGCCATAAACATGCGTGGCATAATGGGAAAATGGTAGTTCATGTGGCATTCATCCCCATTTCCAAAATAGGCTGCCGCATCCTCCGGCCACATGTTGGCCTCGGCCAGCAAAAGCTTGTTTTTGTGATGTTTATCTACATGGGCCCGAAGCTTTTTGAGGAACAGGTGGGTTTCTGGCAGATTCTCACAGTTGGTGCCTTCCCGCTCGAAAAGGTAGGGAACAGCATCCAGGCGGAAGCCGTCCACGCCCATATTCAGCCAATAATCCAGCATTTTGAAAACCTCGTCCTGTACCTGTGGACTATCGTAATTCAGGTCAGGCTGATGGCTGAAGAAGCGGTGCCAGAAATACGCTTTTGCTTCCGGGTCCCAGGTCCAGTTGCTGGGCTCGGTATCAGTGAAGATGATGCGCGTATCCTTATACTTCTCAGGATCATCGCTCCACACATAATAGTTACGTTCCTTGCTGCCGGGAGGAGCTTTTCGTGCAAGTTGAAACCAGGGATGCTGATCAGATGTGTGATTAATTACCAGTTCGGTTATCACCTTCAGCCCGCGTTTGTGGGCTTCCTTTATTAATTTTTTGAATATTTTAATGTCCCCGTAAGCAGGGTTAATGCTGTAATAATCGGCTATATCATAGCCATCATCTTTCAGCGGGCTGGGATAGAACGGGAGCAGCCAAATGGCCGTCACGCCCAGGTCTTCAAGATAATCGAGTTTTTCCAACAGGCCGGCAAAATCGCCAATGCCATCACCATTTTTGTCATAAAATGCTTTGATATGCAGTTCATAAATAATGGCATCCTTATACCAATACGGATCTTCAATATTTTCCTTTTCTGACATAGCCGTTCTGAAAGTTATTTCCGGTTCTTTTATTCTTCTATTTCGATCCTGAAAACATGTGCCGGTATTTTTTGCGGATGCAGTTCCACGTAATTCCACTCCTCCCGCCACATGTAGCGGCTCCCGGTCAACAAATCATGGAGGGAGAGGGTAGCTTCCGGTTCCAGCTCCATGAACAGCCGGGGAACTTTTATCCATCCGGATTGAACATGCTCAGAATCCAGATTCACTGCAATCAGCATTTGGTTCTGTTTGTACTGATCCGTTTTTACATAGCACAGCAAATTGGGATTATCGCTCTTGCAGAATTCAACGTGCCATGTAGTTTGCAATGCAGGATTCTCCCGCCTGATCTCATTCATGAGGGTAATTATTTCCTTAGTCCTGGTCAGCCGGCTCCAGTCCCAGTGTTTGATCTCATACTTTTCTGAATCAATGTATTCCTCCTTGCCGGGGTAAGGTCTATTGAGGCCGAATTCGAATAGAGGCCCGTAAATGCCATAGTTTGAGGATAATGTACAAGCCAGGATGAGCCGTGCAATGAAGGCCGGTTCCGGTTTATGCTCCAGCGAAATGGGAAGAATATCAGGCGTATTCGGCCAAAAGTTGGGGCGGAAATATTCCCTTAGCTCTGTTCGTGTTAGCTCCGTTACATATTCCTGTAATTCTGCTGCGGTATTGCGCCAGGTAAAATAAGTATAGGACTGGGAAAAGCCAATTTTAGCCAACTGCTCCATTACGCGCGGTCTGGTAAAGGCTTCTGCTAAAAAGATAACATCAGGATGCTTGTGGTGTATTTCGCTGATAAGCCATTCCCAAAAGGCAAAGGGCTTGGTATGGGGATTATCCACGCGGAAAATCTTCACACCATTGGCAATCCAGAAATCCACGATGCTTTTCAGCTCCTTCCAAAGGTTTTCCCAGTCGGCTGTTTCAAAATATACCGGCAATACATCCTGATATTTTTTCGGAGGATTTTCCGCGTATTGGATCGTTCCGTCAGGGCGCCACTTGAACCAGTCCGGGTGCTCCTTCACATAAGGATGGTCCGGGGAACACTGAATGGCAAAATCCAGTGCGACCTCCAATCCCAGTTCATTCGCCTTTTTCACCAGCCGTTTGAACTCCTCCGGATCTCCAAGTTCGGGATGGATGGATTTGTGGCCGCCTTCGCTACCTCCAATGGCCCACGGAGATCCGGGATCATGCTCTGTAGCGACTGTGGCATTGTTCAGCCCTTTGCGATGCGACTTCCCTACAGGATGGATGGGAGGTAGATAAATGACATCGAAACCCATCCGGGCAATTTCAGGCAATATTCGCTCGCAATCCGCAAAGGTCCCGTGGCTGCCCTCAACCGGAGATGTGGACCGCGGAAAGAATTCGTACCAGGCACTGAAAAGTGCTTTTTGCCGCTCCACCTTTACGCCCAGGTTGCGGTAGTAAGTTTTAGTAAAACCATGCTCCTGTGCTTCGTGCATAATTGTGGAAGCTTCCATGCTCAGTGCAATATGCACAGCCTCAGCCTGCTTTTGATCCTTAGTACTCCGCAACAGCTTGCTCCACATTTTCAGCTTCTTCTTTTGCGCAGCAGAAACCCGCTCCACAGCATCTTCCATCATTTGCGCTCCTGAAATCAACTCCACGCGTACATCCTGCCGGGCTTCAAACTTTTTTCGCAGGCCATCCTGCCAGGTGCCATAATAGTTGATCCAGGCTATGATCGTGTATTCATAGTATCCCGTTTTTAGAGGCGTAAAAGATGCTTCCCAATGATCATTACCCAGGAAAACCATAGCTGTTTCCTGCCATTTGGAGGTTGCTTTGCTTTTTTTCTCCGGGACTCTGCGATACAAAAGAGCGGCATCCACTTTATCGTGTCCATCCACAAAAATATCTGCCCGAACAGTAACTCTTTCTCCGGGCGTTCTCTTCACCGGATACTTTCCTCCATTGATCTGCGGATGTACGTTTTCAATAATTGCCCGTTTGCGGCCTTCAACATCTTTCATCAATACGGGGTATTTATTTTTCTCCTTTAATGAGTGAAAGAAGAAACGGGATTTCATGCTGCATGTTTAGCCAAACCACGGCTTTTTACCGGATGCATTGGCACGTTCGCCCTGCTTCAACAAGCTCCGGCCCGGCAACCAAAGAGGACCAGAAAACAGCAGAATATTTCCCGACACCGCTCCTCTCCTTTTCTAAAAATCCACAACCAATTCCACGATTTTCATATTTAATGATGTAAAATATTTAACAGCCACAGGTTTCTTATGCACGAACGGACCGGAGCTATTTACCAGGATCAGAACAGATGCAAATTCAGGGTGTGGGCACCTTTTCGCAAAAGCGTTGAACTGCACATTGAAGGGAAAAATGAATCCCGTTTCGCAATGGAACAGGATGGTCAGGGCTATTGGGAAAGGGTTCTGGACGATATTCCCGAAGGCACGAAATACAGCTTTAGGCTCGACCAGGAATTAACCCGTCTGGATCCTGCCTCGCGTGATCAATCGGCAGGTGTGCATAATGCATCCAAAACCCTGAATGCCGATTATGACTGGGACGACCGGGATTGGCAACCTATGCCGCTGAAGAACATGATCATGTACGAATTGCACACCGGCACTTTCACCCCAAGCGGCACATTCGAGGCGATCATCCCACGGCTGGATTACATTCTTGATCTTGGAGTGAATACAATTGAACTGATGCCGGTTTGTCAGTTTCCCGGTAGCAGAAACTGGGGCTATGATGGCGTGTATCCTTACGCAGTGCAGGATTCCTATGGTGGTGCATCCGGCCTGAAGAAGCTCGTGAATGCCTGCCACCAAAAAGGCTTAGCCGTAATACTGGATGTAGTCTATAATCATCTTGGCCCGGAGGGAAACTACCTGAATGATTTCGGACCCTATTTTACTGATAAATATAAGACCCCGTGGGGTGCGGCCCTCAACTTTGATGATGCATTCAGCGACCACGTTCGCAGTTATTTCATAAATGCAGCGCTGATGTGGCTCCGCGAGTTTCATATTGATGCATTGCGGCTGGATGCCGTCCACGCAATTTTTGACAACAGTGCCAGGCACATTCTGGCGGAAATGCGTGAGGCTGCCGACCTGCTTGAGCAGCGCGAACACCGCCCATATTACCTGATCGCTGAGAGCGACCTGAATGATGTGAAACTCTTGAGATCGTACCATGAGGGCGGCTGCAATCTGGACGCCCAATGGGCGGATGATTTTCATCATTCAGTGCATGCCCTTGCCACGGGTGAGCGAAATGGATATTATTCTGATTTCGGAAAAATTGAAAATCTGGCGAAAACGTTCAGGCAAGCTTTTGTGTATGACGGTCGCTACTCCGGATTCAGGAAACGTACCATCGGCAGCGATCCTTCCGGCCATCCTCCGGAGAAGTTCGTGGTCTGCATTCAAAACCACGACCAGGTGGGGAACAGGATGAAAGGCGAGCGTTTATCGCATCTCGTCTCCTTCGAAATGACCAAGCTATGTGCAGGCGCCATGCTGATCTCGCCTTTTGTTCCGCTGCTGTTTATGGGCGAAGAATATGGCGAAAAGCATCCATTCCTCTATTTCGTAAGCCACAGCGATCCTGTATTGGTGGAGGCTGTCAGGAAGGGCCGCCAGCAGGAGTTCGCTTCTTTTGAATGGAAGGGAGAAGTGCCCGATCCACAGGCAACGGAAACCTTTGAGCTTTCAAAACTGCAATGGAATTTTGACGGGGATAAAACGCAGGTTACACTCCGCGAATATTACCGCCACCTGATCACGATGCGCAGAAATGGCCATTTTGAAAATTTTGCCAGTGACCATATTGAAACCCGTATCCATGAAAATGAAATGATTCTGGAACTACAGGCCGGAGTGGATCAGCAAAATCTGGCCTTTTTTAATTTTGATCAAAAAACCCGGGAAGTGCGTTTGCCGTCATCAGGCGGGAACTGGCAGAAGGTTCTGGCATCCTGGGATGCTGAATGGCTGGGGCCTGGCGGTGCGCCTGCTTTGGCAGAAGCAAATTGCCGGATCACATTGCCGCCTGAATCACTCATCATTTTTATAAATCAATGAATTTTAATGAGTAGAAATAATAAAAAGTACGTCTGCATCCACGGCCACTTTTATCAGCCTCCAAGAGAAAATCCCTGGCTGAACAAAGTGGAGGTGCAGGATTCGGCATATCCATACCATGACTGGAATCACCGCATCAATGCCGAGTGCTATAGCCGCAATACCGCCTCACGAATTCTCAATGAGGAAGGGGCGATCCTGGATATTATCAATAACTATTCGCGCATGAGCTTCAACATCGGGCCTACCCTTCTCACCTGGATGGAAACCGAAGTTCCGCACATTTATGAGGCAGTACTGCAGGCTGACAAAGAAAGCCGGGAATATTTTTCTGGTCACGGATCAGCCATCGCCCAGGCCTACAATCACCTCATAATGCCGCTGGCCAATCGCAGAGACAAAGAAACACAGGTGAAATGGGGGATCGAAGATTTTAAGAGGCGTTTCGGCAGAGACCCGGAAGGAATGTGGCTGGGCGAAACTGCCGCCAATACTGAAACGCTTGAGGTACTGGCAGAAAACGGTATTGCGTTCACCATACTTTCTCCCTACCAGGCCAGGCGCTTTCGCAGAAAAGACGAAAATGATTGGCAGGATGGCACCAATGCGAAGATAAACCCGCGTCATTCTTACGTGTACAATCTGCCTTCCGGCAAAAAGATCAACCTGTTTTTCTATGATGGACCAGCTTCCCAGGCGGTAGCTTTTGAAGGATTGCTCAACAACGGGGAAGCTTTTGCCCAGCGGCTGCTGGGGCAATTTACGGATGAAGAAATCCCGCAACTGGTACATATCGCCACAGACGGAGAAAGCTACGGCCACCATCACGAATTGGGCGAAATGGCGCTTTCATATTGCCTGCATACCATCAAAGAAGCACATCCTGATCAGCAACTAACTATCTATGCAGAATATCTGGAAAAGCATCCTCCGGAGCATGAGGTAGAAATATTGGAAAACACCTCCTGGAGCTGTTACCACGGAGTGGAAAGATGGAAGAGCGACTGCGGTTGCAATACCGGAGGAAACAAGGGCTGGAATCAGGAATGGCGAAAGCCCCTCCGTGAAACCTTTGATTGGCTTCGCGACACGTGTGTTGTTCTTTACGAAGAGGAGATGAAGGCGTTCACAAAGAATCCGTGGGATGTTCGCAACAAATATATCCGGGTAGTAGCCGACCGTGCCGATGAGAATGTTGAATCCTTCCTCCGGGAAAATTTTGGACAGGAGCTGGAAGATGAGCAGCAGATAAAGCTCCTCAAGCTGCTGGAAATGCAATACCACTGCATGTTGATGTACACAAGCTGTGGTTGGTTTTTCGATGAAGTAACCGGCATTGAATCCATGCAGGATATACTTTACGCCACCCGTGCAATGCAATTGGCAGAAGAGGTTAGCGGCAATAAATATGAGGATGAATTTGTGCGCCACCTCGAAAATATTCCGAGCAATATCAGGAAATATGACAATGCTGCTATTGCCTACAATCGCCACGTAAAGCCGATGATGGTAAATATGTTACGGGTAGGTGCTCACTTTGCCGTCTCATCCATTTTCGAAGAATTTCCTGAAGAACTTGCGATCTATAGCTTCAATACGCATTCCTTGAAACGGGAATTTTACGAAGCAGGAAAACAGAAACTCGTAATTGGCCGTGTGCTCCTGCAATCGCAGATAACGCGGGAAAAAACCGATATATCGTACGCGGTAATCCACCTGGGAGAGCACCATCTTTTTGGCGGAGTGCGGCCCTACATCAGCACCGATGCCCTGAATGAATTGCATGACAGCATTGTACAGGCTTTTCATAAAAGCGGGATCTATGAAATATTCAATCTGATGGATAAATATTTCGGCAGCCACAATTACTCCTTCTGGCATCTGTTCCGGGACGACCAGCGAAAGATCATGGATCTGGTTACAGAGCAAACCATGCAACACGTGGAGGGTGCTATTTACCAGCTTTATGAAAGCAACTTTCCACTTTTGCAGGTATATAATGAGATCAATATGCAGGTGCCTCGTCAGCTCCGAATCCCAATGGAACTTGCCGTGAATACCAGATTGGTGAATATTTTTAAGCAAGAAAAAATTAATCTTGAGGTATTAAAGAAAATGCTGGAATCAGCGGGAAAGATCAATATGAAGCTGGATTTTATAACCCTGAATTTCCTTGCCGATGAACAAGTAGCGAAGGAAATGCAGCACCTGGCAGAGGATCCAAAAAACCTGGAGCAGCTAAAGTATGTGGCCACGCTGCTTTCATATATCGAAAAAAGCGGCATGGAGCCGGGGTACTGGAATGCACAGAATATCGCCTACCAGATCAGAGCACAGGTTTATGGCGAATACATGGATCGTTGCGAAACCGGAGACAATGATGCCGGCAACTGGTGTGCATTATTTAATGAAACATATAAGCGGCTGAATCTCATTATCTGATCCTATGCACAAGCCTGCGGCAACTTACCGTATCCAGTTCAATAAAGATTTTACCTTCCGGCAGTTGCGGAAGCAATTGCCTTATCTTCAAAAGCTGGGGATTTCCACCATTTATGCCTCTCCCGTTTTCCAGGCCCGGCCCGGCAGCACACACGGCTATGATGTGGTTAATCCCTTATGCGTGAACGAAGAGATCGGAACGCTGGATGAATGGCGGGAGATTAAGCAGGAAATGAAGGAGCGCGAGATGGGCTGGCTTCAGGACATTGTACCCAACCACATGGCCTTTCACTGTAGCAACCCGTGGCTCCACGATATATTTGAACTTGGCCCTGAATCCCGTTATTATCACAGTTTCGATATTGACTGGCAGTTTCCTGAAGAAGAATTCACGGGGAAAGTGATGGCTCCGTTTCTGGGTACTGAAGCCAAGGAAGCCATCTCAAATGGGGACCTGAAGATCGTTTTTGAAAAAGGATTTTTTATTGAATATTTTGAAAATAAATATCCCGTCAGTAAAAATTCATATTCATTTTTATTAAATCAAATTTTAAATTTTAATACAAAAGCACGGGAAAAGGATTTTTATTTCCTGAAGGAATGGGAATGGAAATTAAAAATCCAGGCAAACCCGGACGAATGGCATCTTGCAAAAAACAACTTAATTGAATATTTAAAGGAAAATAAAAATGCACTGGACTCGATCCTCCACGGGTTAAAGAAAATAAATGCTTCTGCTGAATTGCTTAGCGAAATGCTGGACCAGCAGTATTTCAGGCTTGTTCATTGGCGTACTCCCGAAGAAAAGATCAACTACAGGCGGTTTTTTACGATCAATGATCTTATCTGTCTGCGCATGGAAGATGAGCAGGTATTTAATAGCTACCACCAATTTATCGGGAAACTTTGTAATGAAGGCTTAATTGACGGTCTGCGCATTGACCATATTGACGGGCTAAATGATCCTGAAGGTTATTTGCACCGCCTGCGCAATTTGGTGGGCAGAGAGAAATTCATCGTGGTGGAAAAAATCCTCGAATTGAGTGAGCATCTGCCGCATCGCTGGCCCATTGAAGGCACCAGCGGCTATGGATTTCTGAGTACGGTCAGCCAGCTTTTCACGGATCCTGAAGGGGCAGCACCCATCAAAGAAGCATACAGCCGCATTAGCGGAGAACCTCTTTCTTATGAAGAACAGGTTTTTAAGAATAAAATATTTATCCTGAAAACCCGGATGGGGGGCGAATTGCAGAACCTTGTGGAATGGATGAAATCATGCAGCCTGTTAGCGGCTCATGAGGCAACCAGGATATTGGAATGGACGGAAGCTTTGGCGGGTTTTCTTGCGGCCTGGCCTGTGTACAGGATCTATCCGCAGAAATTCCCGCTACGACAGGGAGAATACGAAATCATCACGAAGGCGCATAAAACTGCCTGCCACATGCTGCCCACCCTCCGGCCAGAGCTGGATTACCTGCTTAATACCTTTACCGGCCATGCTGATGCAGACGAGGGTGATCAGTATTTTTTCCTTCAGCGCTGCCAGCAGTTTACCGGCCCGCTTGCGGCCAAAGGGATTGAAGACACCACTTTCTATTCCTACAATCCTTTGATTTCTCATAATGAAGTTGGAGATAATCCTTCCGTATTTGGAATGGGAGCAGGCAGCTTTCATCGTAAAATGCTGCACAGACAATCACATTTCCCGCGCTCTATTAATGCGACAGCCACCCACGATACGAACCGTGGGGAGGATGCCCGCCTGCGCATAAATGTGCTGAGTGAAATACCCGAAGAGTGGTTTAGCGAAATGAACCGCTGGCATACATTAAATGCTGCGGCAAGAGGAAATAAAAATCTGCCGGACAGGAATGAGGAATATTTTATTTACCAGAGCCTCCTGGGCGCCTGGCCCTATGATATAAACAAGGATTTCATTAATCGAACAAAAGCCTACCTCGAAAAAGCCTTGCGTGAGGCCAAAGTACATTCCAGTTGGGCAGCACCTGATGTGGCCTATGAAAAGGGAGTGATGGAATTTTTGGAGTCAATTTTATGCAGCGCCAGGTTTTTAAATTCATTCAGAATTTTTGCAGAAAAGCTTGCCTTTTGCGGAGCGATTTATTCACTCGGGCAGAGCCTGCTGAAGGTTACGGCTCCCGGCATTCCAGACATTTACCAGGGTTCCGAACTCTGGGACCTCAGTTATGTAGATCCTGATAATCGCAGGCCGGTAGATTATGATCTGCGAACTAAGTTCGTTAATGAAATGACCACGGCAGATCCGGAATCTTTAAACAGCAATTTGCTGGAGAATTCCGCTGATGGCCACCTGAAAATATTCGTTTTGTACAAGGCCTTGCAATTCAGGAAAAGTCTGCCAAATCTGTTTGAAGAAGGAGAATATTTGCCCCTCAGGGTTTCGGAAGCATTTAGCGAGAAAGCGCTATGCTTTGCGCGGAAATCAGGAAACGACTATTGCGTAGTTGTTGTGCCACGGTTAGTCGTGCCTTTATGTCGGGAGGGAAAATATCCCATTGGCGCACAGGTATGGCAGGATGCATTGCTCACTTTGCCACCTGGCGCGCCAGAAGTATGGACAAATATTTACACCAGCGAAAACCTGGAATCAGGCAACGGAATGCTCCTTCTTAAACAAATCCTGGGGAAATTCCCGGTAGCCATTTTAAAACCCGCATCTAATGAGATTTGAAAGAAGCAGCGGAATTCTTATTCATATCACTTCTTTGCCCTCTCCTTATGGAATTGGCGATATGGGTCCGGAAGCTTACAATTTTGTGGACTTCCTGGCAGCGGCCGGGCAACGATACTGGCAATTGCTCCCGCTCTCGCCAACCCGCAATGAAAGCGGCAATTCTCCCTACAGCAGCCCTTCAGCTTTTGCCGGCAACGTCCTGCTCATCAGCCCTGAAGGATTGCTGCAAGCCGGATTCCTGTCGCAGGAAGATTTACCGCATGCAGGGAAATTTAAAAACAATAAAGTAAATTTTCCGGAAGTAATTCAATTCAAAAAAGAAATACTAGATAAAGCTTTTGTTCGCTGGAAATCAAAAAATAAAAGCAAAGAATATATTGATTTTTGCGAGCACAATAAGGATTGGCTTCACGACTACGCGCTTTATATGGCGCTGCGCACTGCCTGCCAAAACAAGAGCTGGGATCAATGGCCTGAAGATCTGGCCCAGCGACAACTTAAAGCACTGAAACAAGCTGCGGAAGATTTATCTGATATTATTGAGAAAGAAAAATTCCTGCAATATCTCTTTTTTAAGCAATGGGAAAAGCTGCGGGATTATGCTCATTCGCAGGGAATTCACATGATCGGGGATGTGCCCTTTTATGTGAATTTCGATAGTACCGATTGCTGGGCGCACACCGAAATGTTTAAGTTGAATGAGGCTTTTGAACCTGTATCGGTTTCCGGTGTGCCTCCCGATTTCTTTAGTGAAACCGGACAGTTGTGGGGAACCCCGGTATACGATTGGGATGTAATGCAGGAAGACCATTACCGCTGGTGGTTCAGCCGGCTGAGGCAGAATCTTGCCCTGTTCGATCTCGTACGGCTGGATCATTTCCGTGCCTTTTCAGCATTTTGGGAAATTCCTGCCGGTGAAGAAACTGCTATGAACGGGCAATGGGCAACTACCCCCGGCCATGATTTTTTTCATCATCTCAAAGGCTTGTTTCCTTCCATGCCATTTATTGCCGAAGATCTCGGAACCATAGACCAGGCTGTGCATGATTTGAGGGATCAATTTGAATTACCAGGAATGCGGGTTTTACAATATGCATTCGGAGACGATATGCGCGAGAATCCTTTTGTCCCACATAATCATATTCCCAACAGCATCGTTTACACCGGAACACATGATAATGCTACATTGCGGGGCTGGTATAAACTCATTTCCGAAAAGGAACGGACAAATCTTCATCTGTATTTGGGTAAAGAATTAAGCGATAGCACGGTAGCTGATAGCCTGCACCGCCTGGCTCTTCAATCTGTGGCCGGTATAGCGGTAATACCCATGCAGGATATCCTTAACCTGGATGAGCAGCATATAATGAATCGTCCCGGCACCAGCTTTGGCAACTGGGAGTGGCGAATGCTTCCTGGCCAAACAAAAAATGCGCTGGCCAACCATCTGCAGGAGCTAAATGAAATTTATGGGCGGTTGATCAAAAAATGAAACATTGGCACAAGAAAATTCCAGAAACAGCATTACTATTATTTAAATGTTGCTGAAGAATTTATAAATACACGAAATTCTCATTTTATGAAATTTTTATTTTACTTATTCTTAGGGCTGCTTTTAATCATTAATTTATCATGTAGCAGCACCCGGTTGGCGAAAAAGAAAGAGTCCATTGTGAATAACAGCGGTTTCATTCTCCATGCTGATTCTATGCTTAAGTCAATGGAGCAGGAATTCAAAGTATATGATTTACAGCCGAATGAGGTAATTGCAGATATTGGTTTTGCCACGGGTTGGCTGGAAGGCGTATTGATGATAAATTATGACAGCCTTACAATTTATGCCCAGGAAATAAATGGTTATTCTCTCAGAACATTAAATGTTGTAAGCGACAAATATTCAGAACTTCGGACAACTCCCAATACCAATGAACTAGTATTGGTTAAGGGCAGGAAGAAAAAAACAAATTTGCCACGTTATGTTTTTGATAAGATCATAATCCGCCAGACGTTTCACCATTTTTCCCATCCTGATGCAATGCTTGCTGACATTTGGGAAACCATGAAACCGGGGGCGGAATTATTCATTTATGAGCCAATCGCTGCAAAGACTTACTACGATAAAAAGGTAGGCTGTCTGAATTATAGCCGTTCGGATCTACTGAAGATTTTTGAAAACAGTAATTTTCAATTGACCAGGGAGTATGGTTTTATGGGAACGCCCGGCAATGTTCCTCCGTGGCTGAAGGTTCCACCCGAAGCATTGCGCCCGGTGAAACTGTATGTTTTTAAAAAATCTGCTATACCGGAATCTCGTGGTGCAAACTCTCGCCCAGGTATGGATGGTGCATCGGAATAAGATTGGCACGGCTCAGCGCCCATGCCGTAGTGAATGCGAAGATGCCTCCGAAGAACAGCCAGCATCCTATTTCAATGAAGCCAAAAGTGCTGGCATCCAGCCCTACGGTATCAGGCATAATGAGCAGATAGATATCCATAAAACGTCCGATGAGGATTACAATGCCAATGGCGAACAGAAACTTGAAATTCCTTTTGGTGTGCCGACTCATAAGAAGCAGTAGCGGTACAGTGAAATTTATTATGAGATTTAACCAGAAAAGAGTTTTCCAGTTAGGCGCCCACCGCATGTCATAATAGATGGTTTCTTCAGGAATATTACCATACCAGATAAGCAGGAATTGCGAAACCCAGATATAGGTCCAGAATATTGAGAACGCAAACATGAACTTGCCCATATCATGGATATGTTCGGTTCTGACCTCCGCCAAAAATCCTGCATTCTTCAGCAAAATGGCGATCATGGTAATTACGGTCATTCCACCTACGAACATGCCCGCAAATACATACACGCCATAGATGGTGCTATACCAGTGCGGGTTAGTAGACATAAGGAAACCGAAACCAAAGAAGGAAATTCCCAAGCCAAAAGCGACCAGGAAGAATACGGCAAATTTTAAAGAACGGTCATAATATTTAAGTCCCCCGTTTACATCCTCCAGAAGAGAGTTTCTTCTGAATAAATAAGTAAAGAGAATCATCAGACCGGCAAAAATTACGAAACCGGTCATCAGGAATCCTTCGTTCAGGAACTCCCGTTTACCGACCAGCAGCGGGTCGTATTCGGGATTTCCCACTTCGTAGACAGCTTCGTGCGCCCAGTGATAAATGGAGTGGCTGCCAAAAGCCATAATGATGAGCAGCGCAACCGCAGAGATGGGTAAATATACTCCAACTGCTTCGGCTATTCTATTTAGCACAACCGCCCAGCCTGCATTTGCCAGGTAATTAAAGGCAATAAAAAAGGTACCGCACAATGAAATGAGAAACCAAAATGTACTGCTCAAAAGGAGGTTAGCCCAAAAACGCTTGGCCCCGATATTTTCATGATGACCAGAGGCGGCATCATGGTCTGCAACCACCTTAGTAGGATGATCTTTAAGATCGGTGGCATAATCAATTCCCTCCTCTTCATGCACGTTTTGTTGCTCTGATAGTTCTACGCCATGGGTAACGGATTCGCCATGCCCATGACGGCCATCAGGATTTACCAGCATACCAATTACGGTGAGGATAAGTCCCAGTAACGTAACTCCCAGGGTAATTGCCTTTAACCTGCCGGTGAATATAAATTTTTCCTTAACGTTATGCAGTTCCATTCGCGGTTTATTCTTTTCTGCTATTTCTTGGTTTACTCCTTACCGGCAGTATCAGGCTCTTGCCCCATGATCTCTACCGATTTGTTTATGGTTTCTGATGTATCTGCAGTTGTGGCAGCGGCTTCCACCTGTTCATCTGTCGTGTCATCCAGTTTTTGCAATTGCTGCACAAACATCACAATGCGCCAACGGTCATCCGGAGATATTTGCGATGCATAAGGAGGCATTGCGTTGCGTCCCACGGTAACGACATGATAGATCTGTCCTTCGGGCATTGTTCTCCTGTAATCCAGTGTATAGGCAGGAGGTGGTGGAAATTTATTATCGTTGGATGGATCGTCATCCATGAAATTACTAATAACCGGCCCATCACCCTGCCCTGTTGTGCCATGGCAGGGATAGCAAAAGGTCATATACTTTTTTTGCCCGATCTCCATATTTTTCTGATTCTTCTCCAGCGGATTCTTCAGTTCTGTCGCGGCTCTCTCATATCCTTCATTGGTATTTTCAATTGGGTAGAAATAGTCAAGTTTTCCTCTTGCCACGGTGCCGGCAGGTGGCGTTCGCATATTCATGTTAAAGGGATTATGCTCCGGGCGTTTGTCTACCTCTTCCCTGTAGGGTTCGAGTGGTAAAGCGTGATACATCTGCGGAGCATATTCATAACCCGGCTCCTTATCGGGATCCATGCGATAGAGGCAACCCGAAAAGGATAAACCCGCCAGTATTGTGGATATTCCTATAAAAGCTAATCTCATTATTTTTTCATTTTGATCGGAATGGGATAAGGCCAAAGTGTTTGCTGGTATTCATCAGTCCTTATTTCGATGGCGCCATTTTCTAAGCAAATGTTTTTGATCTCCTCGCTGATGTTGTCATCTCTGAAAAGCACCACGAAATGATCACTTGTTTGCCGGGGATCATATAGTTTCGGCTCAACACCCGGAAGGAGCCGGCTCACGATGAGATAGGTAGCCACCATTCCCAGCGATGCAAATAGGACTGTAAGTTCAAACGTAACCGGGATAAAGGATGGAAAAGGGAAACGGGGTTTACCACCAATATTCATGGGCCAGTCAATTCCCATGGTGTATACCTGGAGGCCCACTGCCGTAAGAAATCCCAGCGTACCAAAAATGAACGCCACAATATCAAGCCTTGAAGGGCGAAGCTCCATTACCTTATCCAGGCCGTGAACCGGGAAAGGAGTAAAGGCATCCATGATTTCAATATTATGTCGCTTAGCCACTTTAATGGCTTCCATCATTGGAACTTCATCCTCAAAAATGCCGACTACAACTTTCTGATTAGCCATTTCTTCTTTTTAAACTTATACATTTTCTGTAGCCAAAATTGGTGGCTCTTGTTTCACTTTGGCGGCACCAGCTTTCTTAGCATGTTCCATCTTCAGGATAGACTTAATTTCCGCTATGGCAATAACCGGAAGGAACTTGGCGAAAAGCAGGAACAACGTGAAGAAAAGACCAAATGAGCCGATTAATATCGCTACTTCCACAATTGTGGGAGAATACATTACCCAGCTTGAAGGCAGAAAATCGCGGTGCAGTGAAATAACAATAATCACAAAACGCTCGAACCACATCCCGATATTCACAAAAATTGAGATGATGAAAATAGCGGTTGGATTGGTTCGTATGTATTTTGACCAGAAAAGCTGCGGGGTAATCACGTTACAACTTACCATCGTCCAGTATGCCCACCAATAAGGACCCATCACCCTGTTAATGAAAGCGAATTGTTCATATTCATAGCCCGAATACCAGGCGATGAAAAGCTCAGTGGCGTAAGCGATGCCCACCATAGATCCGGTGAGAATGATCACCTTGGCCATTGCTTCAAGATGTCCGATGGTAATATAGGCTTCCAGTTTCAGAACTTTTCTTACTACGATCAGCAACGTATGCACCATCGCAAACCCGGAGAAGATCGCACCTGCTACAAAATAGGGCGGAAATATCGTGGTATGCCATCCCGGAATTACGGATGTGGCAAAGTCAAAACTTACAATCGTATGTACGGAAAGTACCAGAGGAGTTGCCAGGCCGGCCAGAATTAAACTGATCAGTTCAAATCGTTGCCACACCTTAGCCGAACCTGTCCAGCCAAAGCAGAACAAATTGTAAATAAAGCGGGGTACTGTCTTAGTCGCCCTGTCTCTTAAAGTTGCAAGATCCGGAATAAGCCCCATGTACCAGAACACGAGTGAAACCGTGAGATACGTGCTGATTGCAAATACATCCCATAGAAGCGGGGAATTAAAGTTTACCCAAAGCGGACCCAGATCATTTGGTACAGGAAGCACCCAAAATCCAACCCAGGGCCGGCCCATGTGGATGAGGGGAAACAATCCTGCACACATAACGGCAAAGATGGTCATCGCCTCAGCCGACCGGTTGATGGAGGTTCTCCAGTGCTGCCGGAAGAGCAAAAGGATGGCGGAAATGAGTGTACCTGCGTGGCCGATACCCACCCAGAATACAAAGTTTGTAATATCGAAAGCCCAGCCAACGGTTTTATTGAGACCCCAGGCGCCAATCCCTACCACGAAAGTGTAAGTAACGGCAACCAGTAGCAATCCCAGCACCAGCGTTGAAAAGCCAAAACCTGCGAACCAAAGCGGAGTCGGCCTGCCTTCAACTGCCCGGCAGATATCATCCGAAATATCCTTGTAGGTTTTGTGACCAACGATCAGCGGCTCTCGTAAGGGCGATTCGTACATCTTTGCTCTTTATTTTTTAATTTCTTCTTCCTAATATTAATTATGCCTTGGCCGGTTCTTCCACCCGGATCTTTGCCATATAATTTACCGTGGGCTTTGTCTGGATTTCCGTAAGAATTCCATACGCCCTGTCGCGATTCATCAGTTTAGAAACTTTGCTTTCGGGATCGTTCATGTCTCCGAATACAATTGCATTTGCGGGGCAGGCCTGCTGACAGGCCATTTTAATTTCGCCATCTTTTAGTCCACGATTTTCCTTTTTTGCCTCCAGCTTATGGAACTGAATGCGCTGAACGCACATTGAGCATTTTTCCATCACCCCGCGTGCCCGCACTACCACATCCGGATTCAGTACCATGCGGCCAAGATCCGAATTCATGTTATAGTCGAATTCCTCATTCTCATAATAGCTGAACCAGTTGAATCTCCTTACTTTATAAGGGCAGTTGTTCTGGCAATAGCGGGTTCCTACGCAGCGATTATAAACCTGCTGATTGATACCTTCTGAACTGTGGCTGATGGCCGCTACCGGACAAACGTTCTCGCAGGGAGCGTTGTCGCAATGCTGACACATGAGCGGTTGAAAATTCACCTTCACGTTCTCAAAGCTATCGCTGTTCTCAATATCATTAACCGCATCTTCCTTATTAAGATACTTTCCATCTTCCTCTATGCTGAAATAGCGGTCAATCCTGATCCAGTGCATTTCCCTGCGCATCAGAACCTCAGCCTTGCCCACAACGGGAACATTGTTCTCTGCAGTGCAGGCCACCACGCAGGAACCACAACCGGTGCATGCGTTGAGGTCAATGGCAATGCCCCAGTGATGGCCGGGAAATTTGTACGGATCATAGAGTGAAACCATGTGTACGTCCTGCTTCTTGATAGAAGAAGGATCGGCCATATACGTTCCCAGGGAAGTTTCTCTCACAAGATCGCGTCCCTCCACATGATGGTGAGTCTGCGTCTGTGCCAGATTTATTACATCAGGAGTATCTTCCACTGTAGCAATTCCCCGAAAGGATACTGCTCCATTCTTCAGCGATGCCAGTGGAAAAGCGTTTTTACCCACAAAGTTGGCGATCTTGCCTGACGCTTCCGCCATATCATGGCCATATCCAACTGCAATGGCGATGGTGTTATAAGGCTGGCCTGGCTGAATATATACCGGCAATTTAACGCTGCGGTCTCCTACAGAAACCTTTATCACTTTGCCATCGCTCCATCCTTTTTCATCCGCATTTCTTTTAGAAACACAAACGTAATTATCCCAGCAGATCCGGCTGATCGGGTCAGGCAACTCCTGAAGCCAGGGATTTCCTGCTGATTCTCCGTCCTGAAGAGCTACTGTCTGGTAAAGAAATAATTCCATTTGTCCTTCCGCAGCCTGGCGGTCTTTCTCTGCCATTGCTGCTACTGAAGAAAGATCTCTTGTATTAATACTTTGAGCCGTATCCTCAACGGTTGTGGTCTCGCCTTGCTGAGTCGCAGTGGCAGAGGTATCAGAAATTGCCGCCATGCCAGGCAGCGCAGCAGACATACCGGTTGTATCTGAAATGGCATTCATGGCCGCACCGGCTGTATCCGTTACAGCGCTCATCGCGGCTGTTGCAAAGGCAGCGAGTGAGCCAACCAGTCCTGATGTGGAAATTGCCCTGTCGTGCAGGCTGCGTTCACTTTGGTATACGCCATCGTGGATCACCTTGCGCCAAAAACTTTCGAAATCCTCACCCCCGGTTCCTGTATATATATTTTGTTGCCAATTCGCTTTCAGTACGTCATGGTATTCCTGCCGGTTGCCCATCCAGGTTAATAATGTTTCTTGGGCAGCGCGTGTATTGAAGATGCGGGTGATGGTAGGCTGCGTCATGGTATACATGCCTCTTACAGGCTCACTGTCATTCCATTTCTCCAGGTAATTATCGTCCGGGCAAACGTATGTGCAAAGCTTGGCTGTCTCGTCCATTTTGTCAGCAAAACTCACACGCACAGGCACCTTGGCAAGAGCTTCTTTAAATTTTGTTGCCTGAGGGTATGAATATGCCGGGTTGCTGCCGTAGAAAATGATCGCGGCCACTTGTCCTGCATTCATTTCTCGCACCAGGCGGATCATGTCTTCATCATTTCCCTGCTTCTGGTATGATGGATTATCCATGTCCAGCGTATTGCCATAGTTGCCCAGCCTCCTGTTTATTTCCAGCACCATCGCCTGAATTCCGGGATCATTCGATCCTGATATTACGATGGATTCCCCGGCTGTAGCCTTTAAAGCATTGGCGGCCGAGGCGATTGCATTTCCGGGTAATTCAAAATCACCTGAGCCGTAGGTGCTGCCCCCGCCTATTTTATTGAGCAATGAAAGAACAGCAGCGCCTTCCTGCGAAGGACGCATAGGCATTCGCAAATCCGCATTACTTCCGGAAAGTGAAAGATTGCTTTCAAACTGGATGTGATATGCCATGCGTTTTTTCTCATCTACTGCACGGGCTTCAGAATATCCTTTAGTATACTCTACGGGCGAGATCCAGGTACCCAGAAAATCAGCATTAAAACTGACAATGGTTTTGGCCCGGTTAAAACGATAGCGCGGCAAAGCGAATTTCCCAAATGCATCCTGATGAGCTTTAAGAAGGCCATAGGCTGAAACGTGGTCGTAATTTCTGTGCTCGGCATTAGGCACCGCTTCCACGAAGCTGTTAATTATTTTTTGCGTTGTGGGACTGGTTACGGTTTGCGAGAGCAGCACCACTTTGCCTCTTGATGAGGCCTTTTGAAGGTCAGCTACCACGCGTGGGTCAATATCTTCCCAGGTCGTGTCTGCGCCATTGGCCACAGGACCTGTCAGACGGCCTGCATCATACAGGTTGAGTACTGTTCCCTGCCCTAAAGCGCAGGTGCCGGAGCCAGTCCGTTCCGATTCCGGATTAGGTTCTATTTTAATAGGACGCCCTTCGCGGGTTTTGACCAGGATTGAACATCCAGCGCTGCAGGCATGGCAGGTAGAAGCATAATAATTGGGCATCCCCGGCTCGATGTCAACAGGCTTAATAACATAAGGAATAGCCTTTTTGACGGGAGTCTTTGTGCAGGCAGCAGTTAATGCCGCTGCGGAAAGACTAAATCCGAAAAATTTCAGAAAATCACGCCTGCTTGATTGCAGATTAAAGTCTTCCGGCCTGACAGGAAGCTTTTCGGCAAATTCATCATGCTTCTTTGCCTCAAATTTATTCTCCTGATAAAATTCGTCAAACCCTTTCCAGTACTGCTTATTGTTGTTGTCCATTACGGCTATAGGTAATTCAAATAAAGGAATTGATCAATAGTGACATTTGGAACATTCCAGGCCACCCAATTGCGCTATGGTAAATTGCTTATGCTGATCCATAAATTTAAATGTCTCCGCATAATATTGATTCGTGCTGTCTACGGCTGTTTCTCTGTGGCAGTTAATGCACCAACCCATTTCCAGCGTAGTGTTTTGTATTACTTCATCCATGTGTACGATCTGGCCGTGGCATTTCACACAATCCAGTCCGCCTACTGTAACGTGCTGCGAATGATTAAAATAGGCCAGATCCGGAACGTTGTGGATCCGGACCCATTCAATCGGTACGGAATCCTGCCAATGCTGTATGAGTTTTTTGATTTCAGGATTTTCAGTCTGCAATCCGCCTTGCACGTAGCTGTGGCAGTTCATGCAGGTTTCCACTGAAGGAATGCCGGCATTTTTTGAAATGGAGGCACTGCTATGGCAATATTGGCAATCAATATTCATTTGGCCTGCGTGCAGCTTATGTGAAAATGCTATGGGCTGCGTGGGAGAATATTTGTATTGAGACCCAAGCCATTGCGCCTGAACCCATGTAAAAGCCGCACCGCCTACCACGAATATCCCGATCACTGATATCACTGCGAAAGTAGGATTGACTCTTTCCTGAAATTCCCGTACAAAATATTTGATGCGGCCTTCCCGAATTTCCTTTTCAGGCTTAATTTCTCCCGGATGGTCCTTAGCCCAAACTAAATCACTGACCTGTTGATGAATCCGTACCAGCGTAAAGCAAATGGCCAAAAGAATAAGCAATACTACCGCGAGCAAGCCCATTGTTTGCTCATAAGAGAGACCGAATAAACCTTCGGCTCCGGCAGTTGGGTCAAAGCCCGGTCCCCCACTTCCTCCGGGTGTTCCCGGAACTCCTTCTGCCAGTTTCTTTTCTTCCTCATCAATATAATCCAGCACTGCCGCCACTTCATCCTCATTGAGAGGCTGCGGAGGCATGATCACGTTATTGTACTGCTCAAAAAGCGCCACTGCATATTCATCTCCGGATTCAATGACGGCCTGGGAATTCTGAATGAATCGTATCAGCCATTCTTCTGACTTTCGTTCCCTGATCCCAAGTAAGTCGGGGCCAATCAGGGCGCTTCCCAGTTTATGGCACTGTGTGCAGTTTTTCTTAAATAAAAGCTGGCCGTCTATCTGTCCGGTGGCAGCATCAGCCTGAGAAGATTCCACATTGGATTCAGTGATTGCCGTTGCTTCCTGATTATCACCCGTGATCTGCGGTTCCTGAGCAAGGAGGCTACCCGCAAACAACAGAAAGATCAGGGATAGCTTGGTGGTTCGTGCAAGCATAAATATGAGTGGACTTGGTGTAATTAAGTGCTGTATTTTCGGGCGCAAATTTAGACGATAATTTGAGTTAGCATTGGCTATCGAAGGTTACCGCGCCAATTTAGACTGGTTCTAAATAAGAGTGCCGCAGAATATTGTTTTCGCGGCTAAATTCTGTAAAGAATGGCATTTGGTTAGAATTAATTTACAAATAGTTGTTCATAACTATTTTTGAATTTTAAATGAATTCATTTTCTCTGAAAAATTTTGAAATTTTCGCTATTAATAATTTTTATAAAACACCTCCGCACGCCCGGAGGCAGTCTTGCAACATCCTTTGTTCCTGTGCAGAAAAGCCAGGGAAATTTCGCACCCGGTCCAGATATTCCATCGCTTCTTCGCACTCGTTGAACCTGTAATGGCTTATTCCCATTTGCAACAGCAAAAAGGGACTGTCAGGATTCAGATCCATCGCCTTTTCTATGTACTTACGCTGCTCCCTTAAATGATAGCCCGATTCGGTTGGGTTCTGTTGTGAATACATGAACTCGACCTCTGCCATATAGGTATAACATTCGCTGTTGCTACGATCGGTATCTATGCAGTTCTGCAATTGTTTCTCTGCTTCCCGCACATTGTTATAAAGGATGTTTACCAGGCCCAATCCTAAAAAGGCTCCGGCATTCTCCTTTATATTTATGGATTGTTTGAAATAACTGCTCGCTTCCTGGAGCATTCGTTTCATTTCGGTTTCATCACTTTGTTGCTGTGCCACCTGGAATGTGAGATTCCCCAGTTGCAGGTAGGCTTCCCACTGCCTTATATTGCTATTTGAAGCTGCCACAGCTCTGTTCCAGGCCAATTCCCTGTAGCCGGTCCGGAAGTAAAATCCCGAAGCCTCAAGGTCTGTATTCAGATTCGGGTAATACTGTTCCTGAAAGGCCGGCCAGAATAAACGCGAAATGACCAATGCCGGAACCGATACTTCAGGATTTTGGGGGTTGCTGAAAATATCATTGCTGCCGCCATCAAATCCGAACTTCTCTGCCAGATCAGGATGGTGGCTTTTGTTTACATATAAAACGGCTACCGGATCAGCATATACCATTTCATATTGCTCTGAGGAAATGAGGTAGCCATGCAGCGGCATAAATTGATTTCTGTAAAGCAATACGTAGCCGAACTGCCAGGTGCTGTCAGCCTGCTCAAAATTTCCTTCCGGCTGCGTGGCGATCCGCAGAAAGCGCTGGAAAAATCCGGCAGGGAAAATATCCAGGTCACGCAAATCAATATATGTTTTGTACTCCGGATGCAAAGCCCAAAGCGGATAGGACGAAATGATATAATCAGTAAAACTGCGTTCCCCGGCCAGGCCATGTTCCTTGATAAACTCTACAGCACCCAGCGGTGCATTTACTGCATCTGTTTGCAATCCGTAGCGGTCATTGCTTCCGGTCCATTTGTAGTAATTGCCGGTTACCACCATAACGTACCCAACAGCCAGCATCAGGAACAAAAAGATAAATGCCACCTGTCGCAGCACCAGAAAATTGGCTGCGAGAGATCTCTTTGAACTCAGCAAGCGCTCCGCTAGGCCATCTACGGCAACAGCTACAGCCGGGAACGAAATAATAATGAAGAAAGGAATATTGCGGTAAGCGGACAGGCTCAGGTAAAAAAACAGAAAAAGAAACAACAGGTATCCCAGCCCGAAACGCTGAAAGGGAATATTTAAAAGATCCTTCCCGATTTTATTTTTTAAAAGGAAATACCCCGCAATGCTAATTACAAAAAACAGAATATTGATGTAAGCCTGAAATTCCCAGTAATTAGGAGAAAATACCGATTCCAGTTCTGCGGTGAATTTATTCTCCTGCAACTGAAAAAAGATATTGAGAGGATGAATAATGAGTTCCCAGCCAAAGGGATGTATGGCCACAGCGGGAATGGACAAAGCCGCAGCGATGGTGAGATGCAGCGGTTTTGGCGTTTTTAGTCCGAAACGGTTCCCCCAGAGATATTCGGCCCAGCAGGCTGCAGGAAACCCCAGAGTCATCACGAGTCCGGTTCCATAGGCCTCATGCAGGTTGGCCCAGAACATTTGCAATGGAACCAGCAGGTAAATCCATAAGCCGGGTTGCTGCCGCCATCGCATTAGCAGCCAGAGGAAAACTCCAACCATTAAATGGCTTACGGCTTCGGGGCGGCCCGTCATCCGGAATTCAAAAGCAGCGAGAGAAAGTATGGCAACGATCACAAATCCAGCAGTGGGTCCCTGCCGGTTGTTTCCGAATAGCCCGCTGTGAAAAATTCTGAAGACCCGGTAAAGCGAGAGAAGCAACAAAAGCGTGATCACAATTTGCAGAAACAGGATCAACTCCGGGCCGCCCGCCTTAGCTGCCAAAGCCATCAGCACTTCATAACCCCATTTTACGTTGAGCCAGTCGGTACCTGCAAAAGTGTAGGAGAAAATATCAACCCTCGGAATTGCTCCTTCCTGTAAAATATATTGTCCCGTGAGCAACTGCCACCAGAGATCAGGCTCCTGAAGACTCTTCATACTAAGGACGGTGCCGAACAACAATACCATTACCAGCGCAGCATACTTAGCTATTCGCATCCCGCGAGGGACCGTAGCTTTTATACTAAGAGGTGCAACCTTTGAGGCAGTTTTTGTAGGCGGTTTCCGTTTGCTCTTCTTCCTGACCACTTTTCTGTTTTAGCAATTGCAGCAAAAATAGAAAAGAGCAGCACATTGAATCCGCAAACTAAAATGGATACCCTATCCCGAAATTGAGACGGATGTCGTTGAGCCGGGGATTGTCCAGGCTGAAGAGACGTTTGGAAACAAGGGAAGGATCGCGAAGCGGATAAGCAAGATCAGTCCTGAAAATAAAAAAGCTGAAATCCAGGCGCAGGCCAATGCCGCCAGAAATTGCGATTTGCTTATAAAACTGGTCGAGGTAAAAAATGGAACCGGCTCGAGTAGTGTCATTAAGCGTCCAAATATTCCCGAAATCCATGAATATAGCTCCTTCGGTGATGTCGCCCATATCGAACCGGTATTCGGTATTTCCTTCCAAAAGAATTTCCCCTGATTGGTCAATGCGCTGAAATAGCGGGCGTGTATCGCGGTAAGAGCCGGGACCCAATTGTCCATTCCGCCAGGCCCGCACGCTGCTGGAACCTCCAATGAAAAAACGTTTTTCAAAGGGCATCACTTTGCTGTTTCCATAAGGAAGTCCAATGCCTCCGCTCAGCCGGTAAGCCATCTGTTCATGCTCGTTAAAAACCTGGTAAAACCGCACGTCCAGTTCTGTTTTATAATATTGATAGAAATCTACCCCTGCAAATTGATATGTGTTTATTTCTTCACCACGGCCGGGTGGAGGTTCCGGGCTAAGCCATTTCTTTATTCCGTACAGCAGCAGTCCGCCTGACTCCATCGGGGTGGCTTTTATATACCAGTAGTTGATTCCCTGAGTACGGGGTTTATCTGTGAAGATGGCCGTAAACCGGTTGTTCATGAGCAGGTGGCGATCGAATAGATTGGTGATAAGCGGATTATTGAATCGCTCCAGGATCGCATCAAATTCTGGCGTACGGTCGGTGCTTACAAGGCTGATCTCAAAAGGCGTAAAAAGATAAGTGAATTTATCTCTCTGCAACTGATAATAATATTTGAATGTCCCTGTCTGTCTTTTAAAATCTGAGTTTTTCTCAAATAAATAAGCAAGATTTAACGAGGTTATGGAATTTACGCCCAATGCCACGCTACGGAATTTCCACGGTACGAAGCCTCGCGGGAAGTTGAGACCCGTGCTCACTCCGAATTGATAATCGCCAAGGAACGGGCTTTTGCCAATATCTTCAGTCTGATATTCGAGTCCGCCCCGCAACCGGATATCGTGCTGTATGGCGCTCCTGAACAAGTTCTTGTTGCGAAGCGTGATGCTGCCTGCAATTCCATAAAACTGGTCCGCCACCGGTGTTTGGGTGATCTGCTGATTTTCCTCTCGTGTGCGCAATTCCAGGTCGGTCAGAAGGTCATATTGCCGGTAAGGCGTCAGGCGAATAAAAGCATCCAGGAGCGAAGAATCATTACGTGTTCCTTTTTCAACATACTTTACATCCACAAATTTGAACAGGTTGAGGCCCGCAATTTTATTGATCGTGGATTTTTCATCCTCAATACGATATTCATCTCCCGGTTCAAAAAAGATGAAATCCTTAAGTACTTTAGGATTAATAATGGAACGATTGGCTACGAACACAACACCTTCCACGGTAAAGGTATCCTGTTGCTCAGGGTATAGCACCCGGTAATCCGGCTCCACGAAAATGGTATCAATATAAAATACTTTGTGCGGTTCATAATTTTGCCGGAGCGTGATGCCGATGCCCACTTTTACATTCTTTACAATGGAAGTGGTATCTACAGGTACTTCAAAATAAATATACTCGCGGTTAAAGTTATAGTAGCCCTGGTTACGGATCAATGTGGTAAGCCTTTCGCGCTCCTGCGAAAGCACATTGCTGTCATACCGCTGGCCTGGATGGATGAGTGAATTGGCCGAGTCGCTGGTTACAATACTGTCAAGGATCCTGTCTTGTATATAATATTCAATATGGCTTATACCATAATAAATATAGGGCTCAATATTAAAAGTTACCTTCGCCCGTTTTCTTTTTTCATTAGGATCCACTTCATAGCTTGACCTGCTCTGAAAATAACCCTCATTAAACATGTAATTATCCATTTGCATCACCGCCTGCTCCACAGCGGTGGAATCCAAAATTACCGGGCGCTCTCCAATATTTTTTCTTAACCAGTAGGCCAGCCCTTTTTCTTTGTCATTATCGAAAAGAATAAAAATACGCATTCGCCATTTTCCAATTCCCAGGAAGCGGCTGTTGGGTTTCGGCTTTACGAGGTTCATCAGGTCCTCATCGGCTTTTGGCGGAGCGCCCTTTATCTTTGCCTTGTTCATGAGATATTCATCCTCGCCTAAATACTTTTTGACGCTGCATGAGGAAAACAGCAGCGCAGGCAGCATCAGGGCTATGAAAATGAAGGGTCTCAAATAAGGGAAAGATGGTTTCAAAATCTCAGGAAAAGTGGCTCCGGCAGCTTCAGGGCAAAAAGTTTCGCGATAAATTTCAGTTATTCATTGCTGAAGGCCACAAAACTGTCGCGGAATTGTTGCAAAGCTCGCTACGATTTGACAAATTGTTTGCCACCGAAAATTGGCTCCGGCAGAAAGGTAAAACATTTCAGCTTCCGCAGGATCGGATAGTCGAAGTATCGCCCGTTGAAATGAAAGCGATCAGCAGCTTCATAACGCCACCGGAAGTGCTGGCCGTTTTTCCAATTCCGGAGTTGCCGGAACTGTGGTTGAAACCGGAACTGCCTTACATTCTGCTGGACAACCTACGCGATCCGGGCAACCTCGGCACCATCATTCGCACGGCCGACTGGTTCGGAATTCCTGCCATAATCTGCTCTCCTGGTTGTGCAGACTGCTTCAACCCGAAAGCCATCCAGGCCAGTATGGGCAGCATTGCCCGCCTGCCGGTTTACTATCACGATCTGGTAAGATTGCTGACAGATCATCCGGCAATACCGTCCTATGCGTGTACAATTCAGGGTGTACCACTTTCTCAGGATAAACCCAAAGGCGGATTTTTTATTATAGGCAATGAAGCGCATGGCCTCACAGAGTCGCTCCTGGCTAAATGCCGTCACCAGATTACAATTCCCGGCTCCGGCCACGCAGAAAGCCTGAATGCTGCGATCGCTGCAGCCATCATGATGTATGAAGTTTCAAACTTCAGACAATGATTATTCTATCTTTTTAACATATTAATGCTTTTTCTAATCGCAATTTCCCCTGAACACGGTGCTTCCCAATTATTTATCCAAAATCAATTTTTCTCTTTGAATTTTTATCAGGCTGCATTCCTGCCAGCTATTCAGCAATTTAATATCATATTTTTGCTCCATCACTTTCAACACACTCTGGAAGCAGGTTATTACATATTCACCTTTATTAAATTCAATGTTCTTTTGATAACTAATATTAAATTGTTCAAGCGCATTATATTCTTCTTTAATAAAATAAGCCGCCGGCCCAAAGCTTTTATCGGCTATTACCATAGTATCAACTTCCGGAAAATCTTTGCTGATCCTTTCAATAAAAATCCCATATTTCTGCTCTGACAGGGTTGGTTCAGGTAAATAAATGGATCCGATAATTTTCGCATAATTTGGGATCACTAGGATGAGGGCGGCTACCAGTAGCGAATATTGGGCGGCCACGCTCATCCGGATAATATAGCTGGCCCACAGGTGATAAATCCCCAATCCTGTAATGAATGCGCCCATAAAATATAGTGGGCCAAGGTACCAGGGTAATTTAGTTTCGGCTAAAGAAATACCCAATAAATAAAAAACAAAAACCAGTGAATTAAGCACCAGCAATTGCTGTACATTTTTATTCATATTGCGGTCTGCACTAAGAGCAATGGCAGCCAGCATAAAATAACTGAATGGGACAAAACTCTCATTTACAAACAGATAATAATAATAGAAGAATGCTTTTTCATGGCCATGAATTGGTTCCTTGTACCGCCCCATCAGGTCATGGTCCCACATCCTTGCCCAGAAGCCCGGGGATATATTTTCAATATACAGAATGGTGCCTACATAGCTTCCTGCAATGGCCAGCAAAGACAGGTAAATGCGATAGTCCCTCAGCATTTTCACAAATGATCTGCGATAAAGCGTGTAGGCCAACAGGCCGGGAAAAATGAGACCCGTCAGGAGATTTTTCGTCAGGAAAGCAGCGATCATACATATCGTAAAAGCCACAAGCAGAGCAGAACGGTCCGTATTAAGAAAGCGATGAAAAAATAAAATACCGAGAAATAAATAGCAGGCAAAAGGAATATCATGATCGCCCGTGCGCAGCATGTGTGAGGTCACCACTCCGGTGCTGCTCACCAACACCACCCCGGCTACGATTCCCGGCAAAATGCTTCCCAGGTATTTTCGTGAAAAGTAACAGCCATAAAATACAGTACCCAAAAAAATGAAGGATATTGGCAACCTGAGACCTAACTCGTTGATTCCAAATATTTTTAAACCGGCAACCTGAAAGAAAGTGGTAAACGGCAGCTTGGTGCTAAGGTAGTCCGGCATTCCCTCGAAATGATTGAAATTGACCATGTACTCGCCAAACTTCAAGAAGTGCAGCGCACGCAAGCCAAACAACGCCTCGTCCCAAAGGTGGATGGGCAGCGTATTGAGATGGAGAAAAACCGGAAAATAGAGATAAAGGCAAAAAAGTAAAAAAACGCCCCATTTGGCGGCAGACGCTTTGGATATATAAGATTTAATCTCCATTTTTCTGAAAGCTGATAATAACGTTCCTGCAATTTTAAAGAAACGATCTGGCTATGGCGGGCAAATATATGGCACATGCAGGATAATAGCACCGAATGGATTTTTGGGCCCAGCCATCCGTAATGCTGAAAACTCAGTTTAGCTTATTAATACTTTTAATATTAAATTGTTCTATCATGAAAATAATGGAGTACAGGAGTCAATCCTCTAGCCTACGCTATTGAGTATTGCCGGTATCAAATGACTGGAGAGCTTTTAACATTTTTCCATTAAAATACCACTAAATGCTAATCAATATTGTTTTTTAAATTCCCTATGCAGACGAATATAAATTAGCAATGAACAGCCCCAGTAGTTTGCTCCAAATTGGCATGGTGAGGAACGAACCATCTGTAATACTCGTTTAAATTTTTTTCTTATAAATACTTTAAGTACCAAAGAACATTCAAAATAGCTGGGATGGTTAAATCAGTTGAAAGATGAGGTATTGCAACAGCTTGATGATAACTTATACAAATTATGTGGAAGTTAGCTGGTAATAATTTCAGTTCTTGATTATCTTAGCTCTGAAAATCTTTCTTTTTTCCAATATTTCAAGTAGATAGATGCCCGATGCCTGTTCAGAAAAATCCAATTCCAATTCATCGCTGTTGAGACTGGTTTTTTCTATTATAACTTTCCCATAAAGATTGGAAATCCGCAAAGTTGCATGGTTTGTTGCTTTATCAAACAGAATAAATATCACCCCATCAGTAGGATTTGGAAATATTATAGGTTCTTTCTCAAAAACAGTTTCAGCTATTCCCACCTTTGAAATAAGGTAACAAACAGAAGTATCGGCACAGCCTGTTTGCCCTACAATAACTGCGTAGTTTCCGTTTGTGGTGGCAATAAAAATTGCATTAGTATCCCCGGGAATGAGCTGCATAGCATCACAATTTATCCATTGATAGCTTGCATCCTGCGCATTAGATGTAAGTTTAGGATCGTTGACTGTAACAGAAATGTCAACAGTGTCAATGGTCAAAATAAGAGTCATTAAAGAATCACAACCAAAGCTATTTTTAATAGTGTCATAGTAGGTTCCAGAAGAGGAGTAAATTCCTCCTTGCCAAAAGAAATTATTACAGGAGGTAACGGTCTGCAAGGATCCTGTTGAATTATGAATTGTCAAATTCAATATTATTACCGAATCGCAACCCATGAAATTTGGAATTGTATCAGAATAATTTCCCGAGAGGGTGTAACTGTTCCCTCTCCATAAAAAAGAATCACAAGAGATTACGGTTTGCGAGGAAGCTGTTGAATTTTTAACATTTAAAAGCAAGGTCATTGCTGAATCGCAACCCTGCGCATTAGGTATAGTATCATAATAAGTCCCGGATGAAGTGTAAGTCTGGCCCTGCCAGAAATAAACATCGCAGGCAGTATCAATTAAGGTGGAAGCAGTACGGTTGATAACTAAATTCAGCATCATGACTGAATCACAACCCGATACGTTAGGAATCGTGTCATAATAGGTTCCAGTGGTAGAATATGTATTTCCCTGCCACAAAAAATCAGAGCATGATAATATATTCTGTGTGGATGCAGAAGATCTATTAATCGTCAAGTTCAACGTAATAGCAGAATCACATGCAGCAGCATTCGAAATGGTATCGAAATAAGTTCCCGAAGCATGAAAAATACGTCCGTGCCATTGAAATGAATCGCATCCATTAACCACTGGTGATGAAGTAGTTGGTTGGTTAATCGTTAAATTGATAGTGATAATGCTATCACATGATTGAGCATTAGCAAGAGTATCCATATAAATTCCGCTTATGGTATATGTCTCTTTCCCACTTGGTACCATATAACTATCACAGGCGGAGGGAGTTATTGTTACGCGGGAATGACATGAGGACATCTTATGAATAAAGACATCCTGCGCTCCGAAGGAACTCATGTTAGCTACCCCATTGGTTGGGTTAAAATCTACTGTTCCAGCAAAATGCCCCGTAGTGTATATATTGTCCAGGCTGTCCACAAAGATGCTGGAACCGTAGTCGGTACCTGAACTTCCCAATTGTGTAACCCAGATGAAATCACCAGAAGAACTTAGCTTCAAAATAAAAATATCGAAAGGTCCCAATGAACTTAAGTTAAAAATCCCAGTGTCTGGATCAAAATCAACATTTCCAGTGAAGCCTCCTATGGAATATATATTTCCAGCATTATCTAACGCAAGGGAAGAAGCAGAATTAATCATGAGAGATGTACTTCCAAACTGCTTTGCCCATTTAAAGTCTCCATAGGCGTCAATTTTAGATATGAAAATATCACCTCTTCCTTTGTCCGAGAGTTCGAATGTATCAACACCAGGATCAAAATCTGCATTACCGTTAAAAAATCCTGCCGTATAAACGCTTCCAGAATCATCTACCACAACAGAATGGGCAGTTTGGTTCCCACTACCTCCTAATTGTTTCGCCCAAATAAAATTCCCTCCAGAATCCAATTTAGAAATGAAGGTATCATAATGTCCGGTAGGAAACAGATTAAAAGTATCAACTCCGGGATCGAAGTCTGAAATGGTTGCAAATGTTCCGGTAGTATAAACATAAAAGGAGTCATCCACGAAAATATCGATACCTCTAGTACCCCCAAAATGTTTAACCCAAATAAGATTGCCGGCTGTATCCAGTTTTAGAACATACGGATCCGTATCTTGATCAGATTTCAAATAAGAAGTACTTGGTCCTGGATCAAAATCCACAGAGTCTGAGAATTTTCCGGTTATGTAGAGATTTCCTGAGTCATCTAAAACCAAAGAAGAGCCATCATCATCTGAAGGGCTGCCTAGTCCCTTAGCCCAGACAAAATTTCCCGAGGCATCCAGCTTAGAAATAAAAATATCCCTACTTCCTTCCGAGACCAGTAAAAAGGTATCAATACCGGGATCAAAATCAGCGGTCCCTTCAAAGTAGCCGGTAGTGTAAATGTTTCCAACATCATCAACGGCTATTGATAAGCCCAAATCTGATGAAGTTCCACCCATGCGCCTAGCCCAAACAAAACTCCCTGAATCATTCAGTTTAGAAATAAAATGATCTTCTTCTCCAGCAGAGACCATCACCGATGTATTAATGCCGGGATCAAAATCACATGCACCTCGAAATGCTCCAGTGATATAGACATTTCCCGAATCGTCTATTGTGATGGAGTTACTAACGTCCTGAAGATTACCACCAAGTTGCTTGGCCCATTGGAAATTGGGGGATTGTGCAGAGGCAAACATTGAAACAAATACAAGAAAAAGAGCAAAGGGCAAAACCTTAACATAATATATCATAACAAAGCATTTTATTTTGCCAAAAATACAAAACCAATCAAAAATGGTTAACCTTTTTTGTAATGAACCGCTCCACCCTTGTACATCCAAGGCTAAAGCACGAATCATTTTGCAATAATTTTTGTGCTTCAGGACGGGGAATTCCTACGAGGCTACCCCTTAATGTTTAGCGTCAAGAGATTGAAGATGTATGCATCTTTTGGCCGTCTCAATGTCTTACCATTTTTTTATCCCTCGCCACCTTTTCCTCACCCAAAAATTCCACTCAGGCAGGACATTTGTAAAGCCGGGGCTAAATAGTTGTATTTATCAACTATATGTATGCAAAGACTTGACAATCGTACTCCCTTAGGATTTTACTTCCGGCTTCTTTCCAAGAAGTATGCAGGCGTCCTCACCCTCCGCCTGGCAGATCTGGAAATTGACCGCTACTATTTCTACCTGCTCATCATTTACCAGAACGATCGGATGACGCAGCAGGAACTGGCCGATTACCTCAAAATTGATAAGGCTTTTGCCATGAAGATCGTGAACTATCTCTCAGAGCACGGATTGCTGGAGCGCAGGCAAAACCCCAGCGATAAACGGAAGCATCTGCTGGCCGTAACACCCGAAGGTGAAAAGCTGCTGCCCCTGATCGAAAAAGAAATGCACAACCTGAACCGCGAGGCAATGGCAGGGTTAAATCAGGATCAAATCGCAGCTTTTTATACCGTTTTGCAAAAAATGTGGTGCAACATGTACAACATGCCGGAAGAAGAACTTGAATTATATTTTAAACTCTACAAATAAAAATGTCCAAACGAACGGTTAAAATAGTATCCATTACGGGCCTGGTGCTGATCATCCTTGCTGCGCTCATCATTCCTAAAATAGAACTCTCCGGAAACTCGGAAGACGTAGCGGCTGCCGGGCCGGGCACTTCAGCCTCGCTGCCTGTCCGGGCAAGCATCGCTAAAGATACGCTCTGGAACGAAACGATTGATCTCACAGGAAACATTATCGCCAATGAAATTGTGGAGCTGCGCAGCGAAATTGCCGGAAAGGTTTCCACCATCAATTTTGAAGAAGGGCAGCGGGTGCAGAAAGGCCGGCTGCTGGTAAAGATCAGAAATGAGGAAGTGCAGGCTGAGCTGCAAAAGCTGCGCTACCAGATCAAACTTGCTGAAGACCGCGAATATCGCCAGGAGCAACTCCTGGAAAGAGGCGGCATCAGTGAGCAGACCTTTGAACAGGCACAAACCGAAACCAATACGCTGAAAGCTGAGGTGGCCCGCCTTACTGCTTTGCTTGATAAATCCTCGATCCGCGCACCGTTTGCTGGTGTAATCGGCTTGCGCCATGTTAGCCCGGGCAGCTATATTTCGCCCAATACGCTTATCGCCACGCTTGTGGATGCCGATCCTGTAAAAATTGATTTTTCCATTCCTGAAAAATATGCAGCTTCAGTGAATTTGGGGGACAAGATTAAATTCTCCGTTCCGGGTTCTGAAACGCAACATGAAGGAGAAGTATATGCCATGGATCCGCAAATAAGCAGAGAAACCAGGACCCTGCAATTAAGAGCAAGAGCGGATAATCCTGATAATAAACTCCTGCCGGGCGGTTTCGCCAATGTGGAACTAGTGCTTGGAAAAATTGAGAATGCCGTATTTATTCCCAGCCATGCATTGATTTCGGAAATAGATGGCCAAAAAGTGTTTTTGTATAAGAATGGTAAAGTCGCCAAAGTGGATATTCAAACCGGTATCCGCACAGCAGAGAACATCCAGGTAACAAGTGGAATAAAGAATGGGGATACCATCATCACCACCGGTTTGCTTCAAATTCGTCCCGGAGTGGAGGTGAAAATCAGTGAATTAAGATAGGTCTTGGTTTAAAGAGAAATAAATAATAAAGAGGTTTTAAGATTTAAACTAAAAACAATTATAAAGAATTAAAAGGCGATGTTAATTCTGAAGCTTTTAGTTTTTTAATAATTGGTTTATAAAATACCAAAATTGAATTTTAAAACCTTGATCACAATATTAAAATTAAAAAAATGAGTTTATCCTCATTAAGCATAAGGAGGCCGGTACTCGCCTCAGTAATGAGCATCATCATCGTGCTCTTTGGCGTGATCGGGTATACCTATTTGGGTGTTCGGGAATTTCCGAGTGTAGACCCTCCTATTATCACTGTTGCCACCAATTATACCGGTGCTAATGCAGAGGTGATCGAAACGCAGATCACAGAGCCGCTGGAGGATGCCGTGAATGGGATTGCCGGTATCCGCACGCTAACTTCAGTGAGCCGCGATGGCAGGAGCACCCTTACGGTAGAATTTGAACTCGAGGTGGATCTTGAAACCGCTGCCAATGATGTGCGGGACAAAGTTTCCGGAGCCGTGCGGAATCTTCCGGAGGATGCGGAGCCGCCCATTGTATCGAAAGCCGATGCAGATGCCAACCCAATCGTATTCCTGAATATAAAAAGCGAGGAAAAATCGCTGCTGGAGCTTACGGAGTTTGCCGATAATATTTTCAAGGAGCGGCTGCAAACCATTCCGGGTGTGGCTGAGGTTGACATTTGGGGAGAAAAGAAATATTCCATGCGCCTGTGGATGAACCCGGGAAAACTGGCAGCGTATGACCTTACGCCACTGGACGTGCAAAGCGCACTTCAACGGGAAAATATAGAATTGCCAACGGGAAGCATTGAAGGCAACAATATGGAACTGACGGTAAGAACCCTCGGGCGGCTTGCCAATGTAGAAGCGTTTAACGACCTGATCATTAAAGAATCCGAAAATAATATTGTCAGGTTCCGGGATGTGGGCCGGGCTGAACTGGGTCCTGAAAACATGAGAACGGTTTTGAAGCGCGATGGAATTCCAATGGTGGGCGTTGTGCTGCGGCCACAACCCGGCTCTAACCATATAGAGATTGCAGATGAATTTTATGAGCGGGTGGAGCATATTAAGAAAGACCTTCCTGCCGACATTGAACTCGGAATCGGGTTTGACACCACCGATTTTATTCGTGCTTCAATATCTGAAGTAGTGCAAACTATTTTCATTGCATTCATCCTTGTTGTCCTTATTATTTTCCTCTTTCTGCGTGATTGGCGGGCCACCATAATTCCGGTAATAGCTATTCCCATAGCCCTGATCGGAGCCTTCTTCATCATGTACATTGCGGATTTCTCCATTAATGTGCTAACGCTTCTGGGGGTGGTGCTGGCCATTGGCCTTGTGGTGGATGATGCCATCGTAGTATTGGAAAATATTTACACCAAAATTGAGGAAGGTAAAAAGCCTGTAGAAGCAGGAATGCAGGGAGCCGCAGAAATATTCTTTGCCGTAGTTGCCACCACCATTGCGCTGGCAGCAGTCTTTCTGCCGGTGATATTTCTGCAGGGCCTTACCGGGCGGTTGTTCCGCGAATTTGGGATCGTGATTGCCGGGGCCGTGCTGATCTCTTCTTTTGTGGCGCTTACCCTTACACCAATGATTTCTACCAAACTGCTGAAAAGACGGGAAAAGCACAATCGTTTTTATGAAGCAACGGAACCCTTTTTCCGCAACCTCACCGCAGGCTACGCCAACATGCTTTCATGGTTTATGCAAAGGCGGTGGCTTGCTTTTGCCGTAATGGCGGCTGCCATCGTCCTGATCTTTGGTATCGGCTCCATGCTGCCTTCAGAGCTGGCTCCGATCGAAGACCGTGGCGGCCTTCGCATTATGTCTACCGGGCCTGAAGGTGCCACTTTCGAGTTTATGGATGATTATATGGACGACCTCATTGCCTTGGTGCAGGAGGAAGTGCCGGAAGTTGAAGCCATTATTTCCGTTACGTCTCCCGGTTTTGGTGCCTCGTCTTCTACCAACTCAGGATTCGTAAGGCTGAAGCTGGTGGATGCAGATGAGCGCGAACGATCTCAAATGGAGATAGCCGATGCGCTTTCCGCAAAAGTAACGCAGCTCACCACTGCCCGCGCATTCGTAATACAGGAACAAAGCATTGGAAATCAGCGGAGCGGACAGCCAATACAATACGTGATCCAGGCGCCTAATTTTGAAAAATTAAAGGAAGTGCTTCCAAAATTTTTAGAGGAAGCCAATCAGGATCCTACTTTTCAGTTCGTAGATGTTAATCTTAAATTTAATAAGCCCGAACTGCGTGTGGAGATCAATCGTGAAAAAGCCCGGAAAGCAGGAGTATCCACCATGAATGTGGCGCAAACGCTGCAATTTGCTTTCAGCGGTACGCGCTTCGGATATTATATTATGAACAGCAACCAATACCAGGTAATAGGCCAGGTAGACCGCCAGGACCGGTCAGCTCCGGTTGACCTGGCTTCGCTGTATGTGAGGAATAATAATGGTGAAATGATCCAGCTTGACAATCTGGTGGAACTTACCGAAGAAATTACACCTCCGCAGCTTTTCCATTATAACCGGTTTGTCTCCGCCACCGTTTCAGCAAGCCTGGCTCCGGGAAAAACCATCGGAGATGGAATTGCCGCGATGGACCGGGTAAAGGATAAAACGCTGGACGACTCTTTCTCAACTTCGCTGGACGGACCTTCCAAGGATTTTGTGGAAAGTTCTGACAGCCTTCTGTTCGCATTTTTGCTGGCGCTGGTGCTCATTTACCTGGTGCTGTCAGCCCAGTTCGAGAGTTTCCGAGATCCGTTCATTATTATGTTCACCGTACCGCTGGCAATTGGTGGCGCAGTGCTCAGCCTCTGGTATTTCGGACAAACCCTCAATATATTCAGCCAGATCGGTATTATTATGCTTATTGGGCTGGTAACTAAGAATGGCATCCTCATAGTGGAATTTGCCAATCAGCGGAAAGCTGCCGGAATTGATTTTATGGATGCAATACAAAATGCGGCTGTTGCCCGCTTTCGGCCAATCTTAATGACGAGTCTTTCTACTATTCTCGGTGTGCTGCCTATTGCGCTGGCTCTTGGAGCCGGATCAGAAAGCCGCGTCTCAATGGGGATTGCCGTAATTGGCGGGTTAATATTCGCAACAATCCTCACGCTTTTCGTAATCCCGGCCATCTACAGTTATATTTCTGAAAAGGATAAAAAAGTATCCAATGTGGATGATGATGAACTGATAAAGGAAAAAGAGGAAGAGGCGCTGGAACCTGTCGCAGAGCCGACTTAACCAATCAATAATTCAATTATGCTGATTTAATAAGAACATCATTTATTTTTAATTTTATTACAATAAAAAATGTTTTTGTTGAATTCGGTTTATAATAAATTTTAAAATGAATTTCAATTATTTAATTCTTCTGATCCCGTTTATCTCTTTGCCAGCACTGGCGCAGGACACCCTTTCAGCCACTGACGCAGTGAAACTTGCACTTGAGAATAATTACAATATCAGAATACAAAAGAACGCAGAAGCCATTGCTGAGAACAATGTGTCGCTGGGAAATGCGGGATTTCTTCCAGAAGTGGTTGCAGATGCGGAAGCAGGTGCGAGCGTCCAGAATACCCAGCAGGAATTTATTAATGGCGAAACCAATAACCGGGAAAATGCCCGCTCCAGCAACGTAAACGCAGGTATTTTTGGAACCTGGACTTTATTTGACGGCACGCGCATGTTTTCTTCACACAACATGCTGGAGGCGCTGGAGGACCTGAGTGAATTCGAAACCCGCTTTGTCATTGAAAATACAATTTCGGAAGTTCTGGAAACTTACTACCAGGCAGTAGCTTATACCCGGCAGGTAGCCGCCTACGAGGATGCCCTGGAATTTTCCAAAGAAAGAATGAGGCTGGCCGAGGATAATCTTGAACTTGGTTCAGGCTCACGCCTGGAAATGCTGCAGGCGCAAGTGGATTATAATACTGACACTACCGAACTGCTGCGCCAGTTAGAGCAACTCCGTTCCACGAAATTCCGGCTGAACCGGCTGATAGGACGAAGCATCAGCACCGAGTATGAGGTGAGCCGGGAAATTCCCTACCTCAACAATCTGGAACTACAGGCACTGATAGATAATGCTTCTGCGCAAAACCCTCAGATCCTGGCGCAACGAAAAGGCCGGGAAATAGCGAACCTGAACGTGAATATCCTCAAGTCAGGCAGGTTGCCTGAAATTGATCTGAACGCTGGGTATCTCTACAACCGTTCACAATCCGAAGCAGGTTTCCTCCTGAGCAACCAGGCAAGTGGCTTCAACTACGGGATTACCGCACGCATCAACCTTTTCAATGGTTTTAACCTTAACCGGCAAATACAAAATGCGCGGATTGAAGTCGAAAACAGGGAACTACAGGTGCAGCAACTCGAACTGCAGGTGAGCGAAGAAGTCTTCACCACCTGGAACAGCTACAGCAATAATCTGGAGCTTGCCCGCCTGGAAAGTGAAAATGTGGAAGTGGCGCGGCAAAACCAGGAAATAGCGCTGGAAAGCTTTGAACTGGGCAACATCTCTCCTATCGAACTGCGGATCGTGCAACTGAATTTCCTGGAAGCTGAAAACCGCTACATCGAAGCATTGTACCTGTTAAAGGCTACTGAAACGGAATTGCTGCGGCTGAGCGGACAACTGCTGCAATAGTTCCGGATTTTTATATGGCTATACAGCATTGGAAAATGGTTACTGCGTAATGATTATTCAATCGAAAAATGCTGCAACCTATCGCCTGTACATTTTATCTAAACAGGGAAATGAATGCCCTTCTTAATTTTGAACCGAAATAAAAAATGACGAGTAAAATGATAAAGATACTTTACGTCTGCCTGGGTAATATTTGCCGGTCTCCATTAGCTGAGGCCGTTACGAATGCGGAATTAAAGAAACTGGGAATGGAAGATGAGATCGTTTGCCAGTCAGCCGGAACCGGCAACTGGCATGAAGGCGAGCGGCCTGACCCGCGTACGCTGGAGATCGGGAAAACCTATAAACTCGAATTCAACAGCCTGGCGAGGGTGGTTACCGAAGATGATTTTTTTGAATACGACTATATTATTGTAATGGACGAGGACAACATGCGAAATGTGCGTGAATTGCAACCGGAGGGCGCTACAGCCGAAGTTTTTATGATGCGGGAATTTGACCCTGAAGGCGGCACCAATGTACCCGATCCCTATTTTGGCGGTGCGCAAGGCTTTGAGAATGTTTATAGCATCCTTGTGCGCAGCGTCTGTCATTTTCTGGAATATGTGATGAAAAAGCACGTCCTGACCGGCAACCCTTCTGAGAGCAGAAATGGATGAGTTAAGTTCCTGAAGCAGGAAATCCAATCCGCCAGGAAACCTTAATGTCTTCGCCAGAAGTATGGCGTTAGCAGGATGAGAACGGTGAAGATCTCCAGACGCCCCAGGAGCATCAGGAAAGATAGGAACCATTTTCCTTCGGCCGGAATGTGTGCGAAATTACTTGCGGGGCCAACGCTCCCGATAGCCGGACCAATATTCCCCAGCGATGCCGCAACAGAACCAATGGCCGATTCAAAATCGAGCCCGATGGCGGCCATTACCAGGGAGCCGGCAAAGAAAATGAGCAGGTATAAAAGAATGAATGCCGAAATATGGTAGCTGATATTCTGCGTTACGGCTTTTCCATTGAAACGTACTGGAATGATGGCTGAGGGATGCACTTGCCGTTTAAATTCAAGCACACTGTTTTTAATGAGAATAACGTGACGCATCATCTTTATGCCTCCGCTAGTGGAGCCGGTGGAGGCACCGGTAAAGAACAACACAAAAAACAGTACGGTGACAAAGGGTGCCCAGGCGGTATAATCAGCCGTAATGAATCCGGTGGTGGTAATGATGGAGACGATCTGGAATGCAGCATCCCTGAAGGCCCTTTCCAACGGAAGATCAGTAACTACAAGTATGGCCGTGGTAGTCAGCACGATACCGGCCATGCAGGCAAACAGGTAAGCCCTGAATTCCTCATTATGAAATACTTTCAGCAATTTTCCCCGCAAGCCGAAATAGATCAGCGGAAAACTTGTGCCCCCCAGAAACATGAAAACAAGAACCACATATTGTATATAAGGCGAGGAGTAAAAAGCCAGGCTTGCATTTTTGGTAGAAAACCCCCCGGTTGCCATTGTGGACATTGAGTGATTTACGGCATCGAAAAATGTCATTTCACCTAACATCAGCAGAACCGTTTCCAATCCGGTTAATGCCACATAGATGATCCAGAGGCGCTTGGCTGTTTCCTTAATGCGGGGATGGAGCTTAGCTGGTGTGGGGCCTGAAGCCTCTGCTGAAAACAACTGCATTCCGCCAATTCCCAAAAGTGGCAGAATGGCGATGGTAAGCACAATAATTCCCATACCTCCGATCCAGTGCGTGAGGCTTCGCCAGAAAAGGATTGTTTTGGATTGTATTTCGATATCTGTGAGAATGGTGGCTCCCGTAGTGGTATAGCCGCTCATCGTTTCAAAAAAGGCATCCGCAAAGGTTTCGGTAGTGCCGGAGAAGAGATAAGGTAACGTTCCGCTAAGCGTAAGAACGAGCCAGCCCATCGTCACGATAAGGTAGCCTTCGCGTTTGCGAATGTCCTTATTGTCAAACTTCCTGTATACCAGCCGGAGAATTGCGCCTGCAAACAGTGTAATTCCTGCCGCATATACCATCGGCTTCCAGGCCTCCTCGCCATACGCAATAGAAATGGAAAGGCTGAGGAGCATAGCCAGGCTGTTGATGATAAGCAACAATCCCATGATGCTGAGAACGACCGGAAAGTTTAATCGCATGAACAATTTCCAAATCCCTTTAAAATGAATGAATATTTACCGGAGCCGCTCATATTATTTTTTAAATAAATAAGACTTGCTTTTTGCTATCTGAAAAATTCTTCTACATCATAAATGCTTGAAGAGAGCGTAAATACCACCACCCTGTCGTGCGGCTTTATCTGGAAGTTTCCCAGGGTAATGTAGCCCTTCCCATCTCTCACTACTCCGCCAATGATAGCAGACTTTGGAAATTTTAATTCCCTGATTGGTTTTTTAGTAATACGTGAATGCTCTTTTACTTTAAACTCCAGCAATTCGGCATCCACGCCATGAATGCCGGTAAGCGCGATCACTTCTCCCCTGCGGATATACCGGAAAATAAAATTGGCCGCAATCAGTTTTTTGTTGATCATCGTATCAATACCAATGCTTTGCGAGAGGTTTATGTATTCAATATTTTCAACCATTGCAATGGTTTTTTTCACACCCCTGTTTTTCGCAACCAGGCAAGAAAGAATATTAGTTTCTGAATTTCCGGTTACGGCAACAAAAGCGTCCACATCAGAAATTCCCTCCTCTTCCAGCAATTCTACATTTGTACCGTCCCCGTTAATTACCAGTACATCAGGAAGTTTATCCGCTATTTCAAAACTCTTTTCTTTATTAATCTCAATTAATTTAATATTATAATCCTTGTTTAGCCTTCGGGCCGCATGAACACCTGTCCGGCTGCCTCCCAAAATCATAACATTTTTTATTGCGGTTCTGATTTTTCCGGAAAAATGAAGTACCTGGTCTATACCTTCTGTATCAGAAATAAAATAAACATGATCACCGGCTTCAAAAACGGTTCTGCCATGCGGGATAATGGTTTCTTTATTCCGGTGGATAGCCACCGTAAGAAAGTTCAGGTCAGGATTGAGAGGTGCCGTTTCAATGAGCGACTTTCCAATCACCGGTGCATTGCTGTCAAGATGAATTCCGATGAGCGATAACTTTCCGTTGGCAAAGTCAAAAGAATCGGTAAATGCGGCTTCACGCAGCAACCTTTTTATTTCGCGGGCGGCCAGCGATTCCGGAGAGATCAGTTCATCAATACCCAGGGTGCGGAGATCCAGCACTTCCTTATCCACCAGATATTCCATGTTGCGGATTCTGGCTACGGTTTTCTTTGCACCCAGTTTTTTACCGATCACGCTCGTGGTAAAGTTGGTATCGCCTGATTCTGTAACAGCGATCAGGAGGTCAGCGCCTTCCACCTTAGCTTCATGAAGTACGGAATAAGAGGTGGCATCTCCCCGAATGGTAATGACGTCAATAAGACTCTCAGCGTAGTCCAGCCGGTGCTGGTCAATATCTAACAGCACAATATCCTGCGACTCCATGGCCAAAAGCCGTGCAAGATGAAATCCTACTTCTCCCGCACCTGCAATAATAATCCTCATGCTTCAGGCAACAGATTTTTTTTGACAAAGGGGGCAAATATAACCCGGATTTTATACCGGATGCACTTGTGCTGATCTATTCGTTTCCGGCAGTGCTGACGGCTTTGTGGCAAGTAATTTCCGCAACGAGAAAAAGTGCATGGAATAGGCAAGCGGAACCAAAATACCTGGCAGCAACACATAGGGGAACGTAGCCATCACCGCATTGGAAGGGCCTTCCGTAAATACACGAAATGGTGTGGGTAAAGACAAAACTGCTATTACCACAATATTTATCAGAAACAGCAGCCCCACAATGTTATAGGCGATGCCGGTCATTTTCTTAAGCCCTGAATTTCTGGCCATCACATAAGCTGCCGGAAGCGCGAGTAAACCGCTCAGTATATCCAGGTTTCGTCCTTCAAAGGTCATCATCAGTGGGAGCAGGTTGCTGATAAACATCCACCAGAGCAATACTTCCACGGGGATCCTGAAAGTCTGGATGAGGATAAGCCAATGTCCTGGCGTGCACCGCAGGATCTCATTCATTCCCGTGGAAAATGTGATAAAAAGAATAGTGCAAAGCGGAACAGCCAAAACGATAAACATTCGTGGAGGGATGCTATCGAAATTGCCGAGCCATCCGCTAAGAGATAATACCGCCAGGATAGAGATCCAGAGAAGAAGAATGGCTACATAGGAGAAAAGGATCCGCTTCTGCCTGCGGGGTGGAAATGATGTGTGTGGCAGCACCTTCCGCAATCCCGCATAAACCAAACCTGCGCAGAAGAGGCTGAGCAGAAGGAAGCTTAATTCTATCAATAAAGTATCGCGGGATTCCATGAGCAAGTTATTTTTTGAGTAACCAAAGTTAATCACCCAATTTAATTCAGGCCCTGTTCAATTTTAAACCAGTTTTAAAATTGAATTTTACAAAAAAAACCACTGTGGAAACAAGAACAGATCTTGGCTCCGCAGTGGTTTGTTAAAAATTAAAGAGGCACTGTTACCTACTGTTCCTTTGCCCGCTCCAGATAAACGCCATCCGCCTTGAATGCCATCTGCACATCCGGTTCGGTAATCTGGTCAATCTCCTCTTGTGATTTGCCGGCATCTTCTGCATAGTGCTGCAGCGTGGCCACATCAACGGTATCCAAAGAAGCCGTGCCATGCATATAAATGGTTTCTCCGGAAATGTCCTTAGGAACGAAGAATCCGTAATCCTTAAAGGTTACCATTACGTCTTCATCCTTTTGCTGCACCAGTTTCATCCAGCATCCTTTTTTCTGACACACTTCCTTTACTGTGCCTTTCACGGTGGTTTGATAGGAGCCTTTTTTGAGAACCCGTTTTACCATTTGATCAACACTTTGTGCTTTTGAAATATCGAATTTTTCACCATAATATTCACCATCCTGATCAGCGTATCCGGTTTGGACAGCGGAGAAACTCTCCGAACGATTGGCTTTATTTTCGGTAGGCTGTTCGCTGCAACTGCCCAGGAGCATTATTGCCAGCGGGAGTATCAAAAGATTTTTCATCATCGTTTTAATTTTTTTACAAAGATATTAATGAAATTCATTGTCCTGATACGATATGTATTTCTGGGGTTAATGTTTACAGGAATTTTTTCCCCTGCGGCAGCTCAACAATATTTAAAAACCTATCCCTATCAGCCTGCACTCCCGCCCATTGATTCCAGCAAGGGATTTTCGCTTCCCGCTTTTGATACACTAAAGGCACTTGTGATCCTGGTACAATTTCCCGGAGAACAGGAAATAAGGGGAATGTGGCCGGCCGATTCGCTGACCCGGATACCTGAACTGGATCTCTTGCTCGCTACCAGCAAAGATTCATTTCCCGAAAAAAGCCTGACCCATTATTTTCAGGAAGCTTCACAGGGGAGATTTTACTACTGGGGAGAATTTTATCCTTTTGTGGTTCAACTTGACAGCCCACCCTCCTATTATCACAAACACGGACAATACGGTGCTACAAATGCTGAGGCCCTTCGCAAGGTAATTGACAGTGGCCTTGTGGACTGGAACGATTTCGACCGGTGGGGAAAGGACAAGCGCACCGGCCACTACCGAAAAAAACCGGATGGCGAAATTGATAACATCGCGATCCTTTACCGCCTGCCGCCTACCCGTCTTTGTCCGGAATGTACGTGGATCGGCCATTCCGGAGGCGTGGCCATGCTCTATGGCAACAGGATCCATTTAAATGATTCATTGTCCATCAATACAGGATCCCTCGGTTCCGGATTGTATCTCAACGTTAACAATTCCAGCATCAACGGGCTGCGCTACCTCTATCGCCATGAACTGGCGCACTTCCTGACGCGGCATCATTACGCCTCCGTAAACGACCGGTATGGGAATGATTACGTGCTGCACAGTTCCTGGGGGCTGGCAGCTCTTTCAGGATCAGCAAGCGATGCGGCAAATGCCTGGGACCGTTTTTATATGGGATGGGGAGAATACAATGTGGACATGGTTCCCGGCCAAGAGGCACAAGAGCTGGTTCTGCGGGATTTTATTACCACGGGCAATATGGCGCGCATTGCCCTGCCGCATGTGCCTGACGAATATTTTCTGCTCGAATTCCATGCGAATAAGGCTGCATTCAACAATGTGGATCAGGGTGCGACCGGACTTTACATATTTCATCAAACCAGGGAAAACGGCCCGCACCATCTGGATCTTGAAGAGGCTGACGGTAACTTTGACTATGCACTGGCTGATACCATCCGCCATCCGGTACCGGATGGTACCAAACACCTTCCGCTGCTAAGGTTGGCACCCAATCCGTTCCTCGGATTTGGAGACAGGGATGCCATGAAGCTGGATAAAGACGGGGACGACAAGGTCGGCCAGAAAGACATTCTCAAAGTGCTGCTCTACATTAACAGCGGGATTGATACGATGCCTTATTTTATTGGTGATAAAATGGATGGATTCACTTCAGAGCAGGGAAGAAATATATTCAGCTTGAGCACCAATCCTTCCACCGCCAGCAATGGTACACGAAAAGACCGCCCGGTGGTTCATATTAGCGGAATTCACATTGAGGTACTGGAAATGGATAGCCAACAGGTCCGCCTCCGGATGGGCTATGGCGATTTTGACCTGGACCGTCCGGCCCGGTGGACAGGAGATATTCGATTGCATGACAGTCTGGTGGTGAAAGAAGATCAAATGCTGCTGCTAAATGAATCCGGCACAGCAATCAGGGAAAACCAGGTGCCTCCCCAAACGAGGCTTGTATTCACTGAAAGCGGCTCTATAACGTTGGAAAAGAAGGCAACGCTGATTATTGAAGATGATTCGGAATTGGATATGGGCGAGAACGGTAAGATCTGGCTGATGAAAAAATCAAAGCTGATCATTGGTAAAAACGGCAGGATCGTTGGAAACCCGGAAGCAATCCGCCTGATCGGGAAAAAAGCTGAAGTACACTACCTGGGACGGTAAACCGCGCTAACCTGCTTTTACGAATTTCCTTGTAATGATTTGCCCGTCCCTGAGTTTAGCCTTTATAATATAAGTACCGGGAGCCAGGGTCCGGACATCAACCTCTTTCAATTCTGTTCTGAATAGTAACCGGCCCGCCATATCAGTTATTCTTACCTCTTCAAGTTCAACACCTGATTCAAGATTCAGATAAAGCTTATCCTGAACAGGCACCGGGAAAAGTTCAAAAGCCTCATTTCCCCGGTTCTCCTCAATCCCTACGGCATAGTCTACATAAAATTGCCGGGTTACTGAATCCGTGGTAAGAATGCTATTCGCAGACGGCCATACGACAATGATATTCACCCCTCCTATATGGTATTGCGGAGCCGTGATCCGGATGGTCTGATCTGTCCGTATTTCAACTGTATCACTTGCATCCAGATCTTCTGTGAGCGTATCCATTCCAACCAACTCCATCGAATCCAAGTCGCCATTTATCGCCATGGAGATGGAGATTAACGTTCCGTTGGGAATTGTAACATTCCCTGTATTTTGTACTACGGCAATAAAATTTATAGAGTCTCCGGATCTGACGGTGGCGGGAAATTCCAGTATGTCAATTACTCCAAGAGAGCTTTGAGCCGAGACCCAGTGAGTGGCCAGCAGAAAAAGAATGGGAAGAAGAAGGGATTTTTTCATAACGATAGCTGCTTTAATATTTTCTCCACAAACCTATTTAAAACAACCGACTATTGCATATCATAAAAATTATTATCTTACCCCTTCAAAAACACCATCCCAATGGATATTTTAGAAAGGTTAGTGAGTTCCATGAATAAGGAAGATGTCCGGCATTTCAAGCTTTATACGGCCCGCATTCATGTACAACAGGACCGCAAAGATCTGCAGCTTTTTGACATGGTGCGAAGGAGCGGTGAAGACTTTAGTGATGATGAAGCTTTCAGATTATTATACAAAGGCAGTGATAAGAATCCATTTTACAGGCTTAAAAATCGGCTCGTAACAGACCTTAACAAGAGCATTCTGCTTCAAAGCTTTAGCAAGGACGAAGAAGTTTATTTGCATAACCTGCTCGCACTTTGCCGGTATTATTATAATCAGAACCAGTTTGAACTTTCCCTGCATTTTTTAAAGAAGGCGGAAAAATATGCGCAGAAGCTTGAAAACTATGAACTCCTTGACATCATCTATGGAGAATTCATCCGGCTGTCTCACGAAATCCTCTCCATCAACCCCGAGACTTTTATTGCCAAACGAAGCGCTAACCGGGGACAGTTGCGACAACTGCGCGAGATAGATGACCTCCTGGCCATTATCAGCTACCGCCTCAAGATCTCTCAAACGCTTTCAGGTAAAAATGAATCCATCATCTCAATGCTGGAGAGCCTGATTGAAAAACATAAAGGCTCGCTGGATCTGCAAAAAAGCACTAAGCTCCGGATAAAGCTATACCGCTCCGTAAGCCAGATACTGCTGCAACGGCAGGATTTCCAGGCGCTGACCGACTATCTGCTCCGCACCCACGATGAGTTTACCGCGATGGCATTTTCACCAAAACCACCCATGATCATAAATTGCAGATGCTCACCTACATCGTGAATGCACTGTATAAAACCGGCCGCACGGAAGAATCGCTGCAATATGCAGAAAAGCTCAAAGAGGGCATGGAGGAATACAACCAGTTGTTATTCGATAAGTATTACTTCTTCTACTACAATTCCCTGGTGATCAATTATTCGCGTAAGAATATTGAGAAGGCAATTGCAATCCTTGAGAAATTGAAGACGGACGAAAAGATCAGGAATTTCTCTTTCTATAAAGTATTTATTTATACTAACCTGGCGCTCCTGCTCTTTATCCGTCAGGACTATTACAACGCTTTTCAACACATCAACCGGCTCTATCTACTGACAGAATATGAGACCGTGGACGCGTCAGTAAAGATGAAGATCGCACTGGCCGAACTCATTATTCGCTATGAACTGGGAGACTATGATGTCCTCCGCAGACGCCTGAAGCAAGTTGGAAAAGATTACGAAGAATTTCTGCAGACCAAAGAATTTGCACGGGAAAGCATTTTCTTAAACGTCCTGAATTCAATGAACGAATCCGTGGATCCTAAGCACGATCCCAAAGTGCAGGAATCCGTGAAAAGCTTTGGCCAGCGATTTCCCACCGAATCAGGTGTGGAAGAAGAACTCATAGACTACAATGAATGGGTGGCGGGGAAGGTGCGGTGAGAGTTTTCCGCTTTAATTTATCACAAGAATAGATGATCCTGAGCCCTCGGCAATGGTCACTTCCTCGCCTTCTTCATTCTCATGAATAACTTCGGTAATAATGATTTTTGAGCCGGAAGTCAATTCCGTGAGTATGCTTTTAAACTGAGCTCCCAAAATTTGCTGGCGAAAGCGAATAGAGAATAGTCTTCTGTATCTTTCATGTATACAGGAAGTAGCCCTGGTAAAGAGATTTGCCGGGGCTTTTTTTTGTGTAGTTTTGAGCCGTACACGTGATTTGATTTACTGAAGAGCACGGAACCATGGCCACAGCGCCAGGGGCGTCCGTGAAATAAGCCCGGATTCGCTCCGGGTGAATATTATGGCCTGTTATGGATGATGTACACGAAGAATTGCCTGGCATGATAGCGAAGATATTGGAGATGTAATGAACCGGTAAATGAAGTGGACGCGGCTGATTTGCGGCTGAGAACGGTTTTGCTCTTTGACAGGCTTCAGGAGCTTTATCCTTCAGAGGACTATAGTCCGGCACAGGTTTATGATCTGCTGAAGGAGAATGGATTTACTTATAAATTTATTGGTGGCCACTATGTGTGGTTGCTGAAGGAGAGATGATTATGAAGAAATTTAAAGAGATTGTAACCCTCATACGTGACATAATAATGATTGTTGGCATTCCGATAATACTTTCCTATGCCTACATCATTCATCAGGAACAAATCAAAACTAAGGACAGTACAATTGAACTAGTTAAAACAGAAAATGAAATTCTGAAAGAGAATCAAATAGATCGTGCAATAACAAAACTTAAATCCCAGCGAGAATTTTATGAAAATGAAATTACCGACTTAGAAATGAGGGTCAAAGCTAAAACAGGTTTAGTGGATAGTTTAAAAATGGCGGACCGACATTTGTTTGTGGATTCCCCCAATATAATTTTGTCTGAAACAGTTGCTAGGAAAGTACTGGTCGATTTGCATAGATGCGATATTGACCGAGAGCTATTAGAATTATATATAAAAATAGACAGTGTTTATAAAATCCAAGATAACTTATATAAAAAAATGCTACTCTCACAATCGCATCAATTAGCAACATTTGCACGTATTAATAGAAATCAAGATAAGGTTATACAAATACTTGAGAAGCTAAAAAATAATTGATAAGTCTTTATTTGGCTATTTGTCATCGTCCTTCAAGTCTTTTATTCAAAATTCTACTTTCGCCCAATGGCATTGAAAGTAATTGCAAAATGGCTCCGCTCTGGCAGCTTCCGGGAAGGCGTTTCTCTGTATGAACATTTTGGCCCAGGTGGATATCTCCTGGAGCTTTTCCGAAATGGGGAAGCATGAGATTGCCATCAACATCACACGTTGGCCGGTTGAAAAGTGAGGGGAAGGTGCGGTGAAAAATTTCCTCCTTAATTAATCACAAGAATAGATGTTCCTGAGCCTTCGGCAATGGTCACTTCTTCGCCTTCTTCATTCTGATAAATAACTTCGGTAATTATGATTTTTGAGCCGGAAGTCAATTCAGTGAGCATGCTTTTAAAGGTATCTCCCAAATTTGCTGAGTTCATTTTGAAAAAAGCGGAATTTCCATCAACGCTCTCGGTGATCATAACAAAACCTTTTACTTCCAGTTGCTGGTCAGGGTTTGCGGTATCCACCACCACCGTGAGGTACTCTGAAGCTTGCAGTTCTTCTAAAGTGATTAACCCGGCATTCAACTGCTTGTCGAACCGGATTTTTACTTCAGGTTGCGTGTTAGGCATCACCGTTTCGTGCATTACCCATTCCCCGTTCGTCTGTGCCATAACGATACTATAGGAGAAGGCCAGGGTAAAAAGAGCTACTAAGTATTTCATGATGCAGATTTTTGAATTGAAGCGCAAGGTAAAATGAATGAGAGAACAAGGATCATATATGAATGGCCCTGTCTCCGGTAGCGCCCATCGCTGCTTCCCGCATGGCTTCACTATAGGTTGGGTGCGGGTGGCTCATCCTTACAATGTCCTCAGCGGAAGCACGGAATTCCATGGCCACAACTGCCTCCATAATCAGGTCGGCCATGCGCGGGCCTATCAAGTGTACACCCAGCACTTCATCGGTTTTGGCATCAGCAATAATCTTTATGAAGCCGTCAGTGTCCATGCTTGCCCGCGCCCGGCCACTTGCCTTGAAAGGAAACTTGCCGGTTTTGATCTCGCGCCCTTCTTCCTTCAGTTGATCCTCTGATTTTCCGACTGAAGCTACTTCCGGCCAGGTATACACTACGCCCGGTATGAGGTTGTAATCAATATGTGGCTTTTCTCCGGCCATATACTCAGCTACATAGCTGCCCTCATCCTCTGCTTTATGCGCCAGCATCAATCCGCCAATTACATCACCTATGGCGAAGATGCCTTCAACTTCTGTTTCAAGGTGGCCATTCACTGGTATGAAACCTTTTTCATTCGTCTTAAGTCCGGCTTTATCCAACCCCAGATCCGCAGTATATGGTTTGCGGCCAACCGCCACCAGGCAATAATCGCCTTCAAACACCACTTCCTTATCTTTCTTGTCAGTTGCCGTTAGCGTCACTTTGTTGCCCTCCACGCTGACGCCTGTAACATTATGGTTGGTCTTTATATCTATTTTAGATTTTCTGAAAACGCGTGTCAATTCCTTGCTCAGGTCGCTGTCCATGTTCGGGATGATCTTGTCCATAAACTCTACGATGGTGACTTCTGATCCGATGCGGTTGTAAACTGCGGCCATCTCGCAACCGATATATCCACCACCGATGACCAGCAGCTTTTTCGGCACTTCGGCCAGTTCCAGTGCTTCAGTGCTGGTAATGATCCTTTTTTTGTCAATTTCAATGTTGGGCAAACTTGCGGGCTTGGAGCCCGTGGCAATGATCACTTTCTCCGTTTTGATCTCTTCCGTTTTGTTGCCGTCTTTTCTAATCGCGATCGTATTTTTATCCTTAAAAGAGGCATGGCCTGTAAATACTGTGATCTTATTTTTCTTCATCAGGAAATCAATGCCTCCGGTAGTTTGCTTCACCACCTCCCCTTTTCGCTTTATCATTTGCTTAAAATCCAGCGACAATCCTTCGATTTCAATCCCATGCTCCTTAAACTGGTGCTTTGCCTGCGCAAAATGTTCTGTAGAATCCAGCAGCGCTTTGGAAGGAATACAGCCCACATTCAGGCACGTACCTCCCAGTGAATTATAGCGTTCAATAATTGCGGTTTTAAAACCCAGTTGCGCACAACGTATGGCGGCCACATATCCACCCGGCCCGGATCCTATTATAGTAACATCAAATTTATCTGACATTTTTCTGATTATTTTATTTCATCCGCAAAGGTAAGGTTGAGGAATTGTTTGGGAGGATGGGCGCTGGTGCAAAGACCCGAGCGCAGGAGATTCCTGCCTTCGCAGAAATGACAGTCAGCCCCGGATATCTGCGAGCCATTTAAATACCTTTGTACACATTTCGGTATCAGCCGCTTTTCTATTCTCAGATTCTAAACCCAAAAAATTCAAGATCCTTGATCATCGTTACAGGAGCAGCAGGATTTATTGGAAGTGCCCTGATTGCCAAACTGAATGAGAACCGCTACTTCGATATTGTTGCAGTAGACGATTTTGCCAGCCACAGCCGCCACAATCTGGAAGGAAAGCAGATTTCCAAATTCGTGGAGCGCGATAGATTCCTGGACTGGGCCACCGAAAACGAAAAGCGCCTGCAGTTCATCTTCCACATGGGTGCCCGCACGGATACCACCGAATTTGATGAAGACCTCTTCCAGCGGCTGAATGTGGATTATTCCAAAAGCATCTGGAATTTTTGTGTAGAATACGGGCTTCCACTGGTTTACGCATCTTCGGCTGCAACCTATGGTGCCGGTGAAAAAGGCTACGCTGATGACCATGCCTTAATCCCGGAACTGGTGCCCATGAATCCATACGGAGTTTCCAAAAATGAATTTGACAAATGGGCATTGACGCAGGAAAAGCAGCCCTACTACTGGACGGGCCTGAAATTTTTTAATGTATACGGTCCGAATGAATATCACAAAGAACGAATGGCCTCCGTGGTATTTCACGCATATAATCAGGTACGTGAGCAAGGCAAAATCAGGCTGTTCCGCTCCCACCGTGCAGACTTCAAGGATGGCATGCAACTGCGTGACTTTATCTATGTAAAAGATGTGGTGGACGTCTGTTACTGGCTGATGCACCACCGCAAACCGGAAAACTCAGGCATCTGCAACCTGGGGACCGGCAAAGCAGAATCCTTCCTGGCACTGGCTCATGCAGTATTCGCTGCGATGGATAAAAAACCTGAAATTGAATTCATTGATATTCCTGAGGATATCCGGGAGCGCTACCAGTATTTTACTGAAGCTAAAATGGAAAAGCTAAGAAGCATTGGCTATAAAAAACCTTTCATACCTGTGGCTGAAGGCGTCCGGGAGTATATCAGGAATTATTTGATTAATGGAAAGAGATGGTAAAACAGGATAATGTTAAAACCAAATAATCACTTCACAAAGCAGGCTGTAAAAGGTCAGCTTCCTAATAGGCGTGGACATACAATTTTCTTAAAATATTGCTACATTTGCAAGCTCAAATTGACCGCAAGAAATTAAAGAACAAGCACATAAATGTTATCATCCGAGAAAAAAACAGAGATTTTCAGCCAGTACGGCAAGGCAAAAGAAGATACCGGCTCTCCCGAAAGCCAGATCGCGCTCTTTACGCAACGCATCAGCGACCTTACCGGCCACCTCAAAACGCATCGTAAAGATTTCGGCACGCAGCGCAGCCTTCAGATGCTGGTAGGTAAACGCAGAAGATTGCTAAACTACCTGATGCAGGAAGACATCTTCCGCTACCGCGAGATCATCTCAAAGCTGGGGCTAAGAAGATAACTTTCCACCTTTTCAAAAGGCGATTCTCAACAATCGCCTTTTTTATTTTCTACTTTTTCAATTCTAATTTTTAATGTAATGAGTAAACCTCAACTGTATAAAAAAACGATCAGCCTGGGCGATGGCCGCGAGATCTCGATTGAATCGGGAGTGCTGGCAAAGCAGGCAGACGGAGCCGTAGTGGTGCGCATGGGAAATGCAATGCTGCTTGCCACCGTAGTTTCCTCCAAAGAACCTAAGGAAGGAATTGACTTTCTTCCGCTTACGGTAGACTATCAGGAGAAATATGCTGCGGCAGGCCGCTTTCCCGGTGGCTTCCTGAAACGGGAAGGGCGCCTCTCAGAATATGAGATCCTTACCAGCCGCATCGTGGACCGGGCGATAAGGCCCCTATTCCCGGATGACTACCATTGTGAAACGCAAGTAATGGTTACGCTGATCTCTGCTGATACGGAAGTAATACCTGACTGCCTGGTGGGCCTCGGTGCTTCTGCTGCACTCAGCATTTCTGATATTCCATTTCAGGGACCTATTTCCGAAGTACGCGTGGCAAAGATTGATGGTAAGCTGAAAATCAATCCTTCAGCCGAGGAAGTAAAAGAAGGTACGCTGGAACTGATCGTTTCCGGAAGCAAGAATGACATCAATATGGTGGAAGGCGAAATGGCAGAAGTGGGTGAGGCCGAGATGCTGGAAGCATTAAAGTTTGCGCATGAAGCCATCAAGCTGCAGTGCCAGGCGCAGGAAGATCTGGCTCAGGAAATGGGCCGCACCGAAAAGCGCGAACATATTGGCGACCCCCAGGACCTGGAGCTTTATCAAAAACTGGAAGAATTATGGTCAGACCGCATTCTGGAAATTGCGAGAAACTTTAATGACAAAACCAATCGTGCAGACAATTTCAAGGCGATAAGAACCGAATATCTGGAATCATTACCTGAAGATCATGAATTGGACGAAGAGATGATCAAGCGTTATTTTTCCAAGATCAAGAAACAGGTAATACGAAACATGGTACTGAAGGAAGGCAAGCGCCTCGATGGCCGGAAGCTGAATGAAGTCAGATCCATCTGGTGCGAAGTGGACTTTCTGCCATCAGCTCACGGATCAGCCGTTTTCACACGGGGCGAGACTCAATCGCTCACTTCCATTACCTTGGGAAGTAAGATGGATTCGCAATTAATTGACGATGTAATGTTCAAAGGCTACAATCGTTTCCTGCTGCATTACAATTTTCCGGCATTCTCTACCGGTGAGGCCCGCCCCAACCGCGGACCGGGCCGCAGGGAAATCGGCCACGGGAACCTGGCCATGCGCGCCATTAAAATGGTAATGCCAGACAGCGAAAGCAATCCTTACGTGGTACGTATAGTTTCGGATATTTTAGAATCAAACGGTTCTTCCTCAATGGCTACCGTTTGTGCCGCTTCACTTGCGCTCCTCGATGCCGGTATAAAGATCAGGAAGCCGGTTTCAGGTATTGCGATGGGACTCATCTCGGGAGAAAAAGGCGATTATGCCGTGCTCTCCGATATTTTGGGTGATGAAGACCACATTGGCGATATGGACTTTAAGATCACTGGAACTGAAGATGGCATCACAGCATGCCAGATGGATATTAAGGTTGAAGGCCTTTCTTATGAGGTACTTGAAAAAGCCCTGATGCAGGCACGCGAAGGCCGCCTTCACATTCTCGATAAAATGAATGAGGTGATCAGCCAGCCGAGAGAGGAGTACAAACCGCACGTTCCGCGGATCGAAACGCTCATTATTGACAAAGACTATATCGGAGCAGTGATCGGCCCGGGCGGAAAGATCATCCAGAAAATTCAGGAAGATTCCGGAGCCCACATTACGATTGAAGAAAAGGATGAAAAGGGATACGTGGAAATTTCATCGCCAGATAAGGAATCCATTGAAAAAGCCAAGAAGTGGATCAGAGGAATTGTTACCGTTCCTGAAGTAGGCGAAACCTACTCCGGCACCGTGAAATCCATCATGCCATTCGGAGCTTTTATAGAATATCTGCCAGGAAAGGAAGGTTTGCTGCACATCAGCGAAATAGCCTGGGAAAAGACAGAAACGATGGAAGGCGTAATGGAAGAAGGCGAAAAGCTTGAGGTAAAGCTGATAGGCATTGACGAGCGTAGCGGCAAAGTGAAGCTCTCCAAAAAGGCATTGACTCCGAAACCGGAAGGATGGGTAGACCGCCCGCCAAGAAGTGACAGAGATCGCGGAGACCGGGGAGGCGACCGTGGCGGACGCAGGGATGACCGTGGCAGAGATCATAACCGCAGTGGGCGTGATGATCGCGGACCGCGCAATGATTCCGGATCGCACCGAAGACGCGATGACGATTAAGGATTGAATGTATATGTAATAGAAGAACCTGCCGGATGGCGGGTTTTTTTTTGTTTTGCCACTAAGACACAAAGGGCACTAAGGTTCACTAAGGTTTTTTTTATAAATAGTTTTTTGCCACTAAGACACGAAGCGCACTAAGGTTCAGCTAAGGTTATTGTTGCAATGAGTGTTGGCTGCGTTTTCTTTCCACGCTCTTATCGTAAATAGTGCGAGCGGAATGGTATAGGGATAAGACAGCCACAAGAACCGTCCGTCAGAATGGGCTGACATTATAGAATAGAAAAAGAGCAAAACAGAAAGAAAGAGGCCGGCATACAAAGGGAAATGTTGAATGAGCCATGAGCGTCCCTGCCAGGCAATTCCAAGGAGGCTGATGATCCCGGGAATTCCGAGCGCAAGCAATCCGCTGATCCAGGTTCTGGACCGGCTGACATTATCCAGGAAAAATTGCGGCTGGAATGACCATACATAAAGGCCGCCTGCCGGAGACCAGTTGCGGGCAATAAGCATGGACACCGTTATGAGCGCTAAAATACCAATATTCAGGAAAAATGCTTTTTTAACAGAAACCTGGTGCCGGTACATATAAATCCATAGCACAGGCAAGGCAATAATGAAAGTTTCCTTCATTAAAATGCCAGGCAGGAAAAGCAGCATATTCTCAATGAATTTTCCTTTTATGCTGAAATAAAGAGATGTCAGCAGCAAAAAGATCAGCCCCGGTTCTATCAACCCAATCGTTCCATAATAAAATAAGGGAAAAGAAAGGACAAAAAACAAATTTCCTAACAGGGCCAAAACCAGTGAAAAGCGAAAGTGAACCGAAATCAATTGCAGCAATAAAACTGACAGGAAAAGGAAGATGACATTCATCAGGTTTATGGCCGTCAATGGATCGAAAGGCAGAAGAGACGCCAGGAAAGGCAGAAGAGGCCGGTAGACAAATGGATCAGAGAGCCGCTCAAAAATTTTTCCTGACCTGAAATAACTTACCATTGCCTCGTAATAAGCCGAGTCATTCTCAAAATATTCGAAGAGATAAAATACGCCTGTTTTATTAAAACGAAAAACTATAACCAAAAGCATTATTGTACAACTCAGGGCATATACCTCTGAAAAATCCAGTTGGTAAACCCACCTGCCGGGTTTGTTTATTTTTTTCAAAGAAACAGGCTTAAGTTGTAGTGCATCCTTTCCTGCCAGATCATTTCTCTATCTCTCAATTAAAATTTAAAATTCAATTTCTAATTTTTATGACAAACCAGTTTATTCAAAATTTTAATCAATAATTAATTGAATTTAAATACCGGATTAAAATATTAATTTTTTACTTGAATAATGCTATTACTCCAATTCAAGTACAAGATCATCCTGCTCCACCATGATGCTTTCGGGAAGAACTACCCGCACCACCTTCCCTGCTTTGGAGGCTGAAATGGTGCTTTCCATTTTCATGGCCTCAATAATAAAGAGCGGAGTGTTTTTCTTTACCGCATCTCCGGGCTTTACCAGGATGGCGCTGAGTTTCCCCTGCAGCGGTGCGCCTACCTGGTTTTCGCTTTTCGCCTTTTCATGGATATTCTTATTCGTTTCGATAGAGCGATTGCGGACGTTAATGCGTCTGGTTTGTCCATTCAATTCAAAAGTAATAATCTCGTATCCCACTTCTTCTGACGGGCGCCTGCCCAACAGTTTTATGATAATGATCTTGCCTCTTTCAATTTCCACAAGCACTTCTTCATTCGGTTGAAGTCCATAGAAAAATGCAGGCGTGGGAATGGCATCCACATTTCCGTACTCCTGAAGATGCTCATAATAAGCCTCGAAAACTTTGGGATAAAAGAGCCAGGAAAGGAAATCGAGGAAGTCAGCATAGCGAAACTTTTTCCGGAACTTTTCAAATTCGCTGTCGAAATCAATTGGTTGGAGGTGGGCGTTGGGTCGCTGCGTGTAGGGCTTCTCTCCTTTCAGCACAAGTTTCTGCAGCTTTTTCGGAAAACCACCGTGCGGCTGGCCGAGGTCCCCACGAAAAAATTGCTTCACAGATTCGGGGAAAGATAGTTCCTCTCCACGGTCCAGCACTTCCTGCTTTGTGAGGTTATTGGCCGTCATAAAAAGCGCCAGATCGCCCACTACTTTTGAGGATGGCGTCACTTTCACGATGTTTCCAAAAAGCTCATTCACATCCGCATAGTTCTTTTTTATGGTCTCAAATTTATCCTCCAGTCCGAGCCCACGGGCCTGTGGCCGCAGGTTAGAATATTGCCCACCCGGAATTTCATGCGCATACACTTCAGCGGTTCCGGCTTTCAGTCCCGATTCGAAAGGATAATACCACTCCCGCACGGCTTCCCAGTAATTGCTGAATTCGTTGAGTTTCTGAATATCCAGCGGATTATTCCTTTCGTGATGTTCCATCATGGCCGCAATAGAATTGAAACTCGGCTGCGATGTGAGTCCGGACATAGAAGCAAGAGCCACATCAATGGCATCCACACCTGCTTCAATGGCTTTAAGATAAGTGGTCGCCTGCAATGAAGATGTATCATGTGTATGCAGGTGAATGGGAATATCCAGCACTTTCTTCAACTCACCCACAAGCAATTGTGCGCTGTAGGGTTTCAGTAGCCCGGCCATATCTTTAATGCAGAGAATATGGGCGCCTTCATCTTCCAGTTGCCGCGCCATGTCAAGGTAGTATTGCAGCGTGTATTTTTTCTCGTCAGGATCGCTCACGTTTCCGGTGTAGCAGATACATGCCTCTGCCAGCGATCCGGTTCTTTCACGCACCGCCTTAATGCTCACTTTCATCGCTTCAGTCCAGTTCAGCGAATCGAAAATGCGGAAGATGTCAATTCCTTCTTCGCCAGCTTTTTCAATGAACTTCTCCACGAGATTGTCAGGATATGCTGTGTATCCTACCGCATTTGAACTTCTGATGAGCATTTGCAGGAGAATATTGGGTATTGCTGCACGAAACGACTGCAATCTTTTCCAGGGATTTTCATGCAGAAAACGCATGGCTACATCGAAGGTAGCTCCGCCCCACACTTCCATAGAAAATACCTCCGGATGGCTCCTGGCAAAAGCCTCGGCTACCCTTATCATATCTGTGGTTCGCACCCTTGTGGCCAGCAGCGATTGATGCGCATCACGAAACGTGGTATCTGTATATTGAACGGCCTTTTCATTCTTCAGCCAACTGATAAATGTTTCGCGTCCCAATTCGGTCAGCCGGTCTTTGGAGCCTTTGGGATACGGGCCGGTTTTGGAGAATTCCGGTACCACCGCGGGCCGAAAACGAGCCGCAGGATCTATGTATTTCACATCCGGATTGCCATTTACGATCACTTCCGAGAGATAGCGAAGGGCTTTTGTCCCGCTGTCGCGCTTGCGTTCATACTCAAAGATCTCCGGGTGCTGATGGATGAATTTCACATTGGCCTTTCCCTGAAGAAAAATAGGATGATTAATGACATTGAGCAGGAAAGGAATATTGGTCTTTACACCGCGGATGCGAAATTCACGCAAAGTACGGGAGAGCCTTGCAGCCGCGCCTTCCAGGGTATTGCCATGCGAAGAGACCTTTACCAGCATAGAATCGAAGAATGGCGAAATGCGCGCGCCCTGGTACGTGCTGCCCTCATCGAGTCGAATACCGAATCCACCTGCATTCCTGTAGGCGATGAGCGTTCCGTAGTCGGGCTTGAATTCGTTTACAGGATCTTCCGTTGTTATGCGGGTTTGTATGGCATAGCCAATCCTGCTGATCTGGCTCTGGTCGAAAATTCCTATGGAAGAATCAGTGAGTTTGTGTCCTTTGGCAATCAGGATCTGTAGCCGCACAATATCAATTCCTGTGATTTCCTCAGTAATAGTATGTTCAACCTGGATTCGCGGGTTTACTTCAATAAAATAAAGATTTTCATCCTTATCCATTAAAAACTCAACTGTGCCGGCATTGGTATAATTAACGTGTTTGCAGATCTTGAGTGCGTAACTGTAGAGCTTTTGCCGCGCCTGGTCGCTGATGGTGGGGCAAGGCGCAATTTCCACCACCTTCTGGAATCTGCGCTGTACCGAACAATCCCGTTCAAAAAGATGGATCAGGTTCCCATGCTGATCACCGATAACCTGCACCTCAATGTGCTTGGGCGATTCAATGTACTTTTCCATGAAAAGGCGGTCAATGCCGAAAGCACGCTTCGCCTCACGGTGCGCCTCATTAAATGCGGTTTCCATTTCCTCCTCTTCCCGCACAATGCGCATCCCCCGGCCTCCCCCGCCAGCCGCAGCTTTCAGGATGACAGGGTAGCCAATCCTGCCGGCTTCTGTAATTGCGATTTTTGCATCACTCAGTTCCTCCTTGTTGTCTTCGATGCTGGGCACTTCGGTAGCACGGGCAATCACTTTAGCCGCGATTTTGTCGCCCAACTGCTCCATAACTTCAGGTTCCGGACCGATGAATATGATCCCTTCTTCACGGCAACGCCTGGCAAATTGTGTATTCTCAGAAAGAAACCCGTAGCCGGGATGGATGGCGTCTACCTCGTTTTGCTGCGCTACCTGGATGATTTCTTCAATGTCCAAATATGGCTTCAGCGGTTCATCCTCCTTCCCTATCTGATATGCCTCATCTGCCTTGTAGCGGTGGAGCGAATAGCGGTCTTCGTACGTAAAAACAGCCACTGTAGTCAGCCGTAATTCATCGGCAGCGCGGAAAATGCGGATGGCAATTTCACCCCGGTTCGCCACCAGGATCTTCTTCAAAGAGCGCAAATTATTATTCATACAAATTCAACATTTAAAAATGGGGTAATAAACAGGGAAGGCGGTTTTACAAAGGGGCACAATTTAAATTTAAGCTACCAGAAAAACTGCTTAATGAATTAATGGTTGACAAAATAATTCAATAAACAGGAAAGGAAAACTGCATAAAACGAAAAACCAGAGACTGCACTACGTTAATTGAAAATGCTTCGCTGTGGTTGGTTTAATTTTTTTTCAAAATAAGGCATGTAACGAAAGCCCACAAAAAAGAAATTCCGCTCTGGCCGAAGCCGGAGCGGAACCTCCCAAACCATAAAAACATGAGAAAAATCACCTGAAATAGCTTAGCAATTCAGGACGGTACTAGAACGAAGTTTATCTCACAGTAATTGCACCGGCTGATGCCCAGCTTTTTGCATCGTTGTCATAATAGAGATAGGCAGAGGCGGCTTCGCCCTCAAATCTTCCCTTTATTTCACTTCTCAGATCCAGATGAATAGTTTTGATCTCATGCGGGTTCAACCCTCTGAAATAGAATACAATGTTGTTATCCCATATTTCGTAGTAATCAAAAGCCTCTTTTTCCTGCAGTTCGCGCAACTGCCAGGGTTGTGGGCTGAGGCCGGCAGGGATTCCAATGATGGCAATCGGGCTGGCAAGCGGTTCGGAAGTTTTATTGGCAATTGTGGAGGTAAGCCGTACGGTTTCCCCATGCTCCGCTACTTTCGCTGACAACTTTACATCCAGCGCAAGGCGGCAGGCGGAATCAGATGGCGGAAGCGGTTCATTCCATTTTGCCAGCAATGAAAAGGGAATGGGTTCATTCATTCCTTTAAATTTAATAATAATGCGATTTTTCCCACTCTTAAAAAATGGAGCAAGGTCCTGAACATTGATCACGCCTTCGCGGTCTGCCTCCCAACTGGTCTGGCCGGCTTTCTTTCCATTGACCATCACCGTGAGCGTCCCCGGCTCTTTCGTGCGTTTGGCGAATCGGGTGTAAGAGGTTAGTGCTTTCAGACAAAGGATGGTAGCCTGCGTGGAGCCAAATCCGCCATACCCGGAGCGATTTTCCATAATAAAATTCACGGCTGAGCGGATTTCCTGATGCCTGTTCTTCGGCTGTTCGAGAATCGCCAAAAGTGCAAGAGCAGTCGTCTCCAGTGCCAGGTTCCTACCGGACGAATTTGTGATGGAGCGGCTGGCCCCAATCCAACTTCCGTCCGGCTGCTGCTGCATCACCAGTTGCGCCAGCATATTATCGGCATCTTCAGAAGAGCCGGTTTTGCGCAACACGGGCGCCACGAGCGCAAGCTGATACGGATCTTTGCTTTTGAATGCTGCTTTTGCGACAGATTCAATTTCGCGGCTGATATTGCGGTAACCTGCCTGGGTAAGAGCATTTACAATGTAGGCGTTGGTTATGTCATTGTCCGCTCCTCCAAATCCATCTAGTTGTCGGCTGTTCCTCGCAAATCCCCCTTTTCCATCGCGTTCGTTCATGAGCCATCCGGCTGTGCGCGAAACCATGGCTTCAGAAACACCACCATATACCTGTGCCATATCATTAAATTCCATTAAGCCATAAGCCGTAAGTGCCTGATGGCCGGGCGCTTTTCCAAACCAATCATATCCTTTCTTTTGGGTTTCAAATGTGATGAGGCGCTTATAACCTTTATCCAGCAGTGCAAGGGCTTTTTTCTCTACATCCGGCTGCAATGTGCCGCTCTCACGCAGGTAGTCCAGCACCAGGATATTGGGATAAACAGAAGATGAAGTCTGCTCGAAACAGCCGTGCGGCTCACGAAGCATGCTTTCCACACCCTGTAGCAATTGATCCGCAATACTCGGATAAGCCGCAACTTCCATAAGCATTGTTTCCTCCATCGGATCGTTAATATCCAGTTCAAGGAATTTTTCCATCACCTGGGCAGAATAGGACAATGTTCGCGGAAAACCACGGCTCATCGTGGTGACGCGCTCGCGATAACTATCCGCAAATGCCGGATGATCAAAGGCTACTTCCAGATTTTCTGTTCCAGTATGGTTCAAAACACGGATATCCATCCAGAGCGTTTTGGCGCTGCCTGCCGGTATGGTTTGAACTTTTTGCAAAGGCTTGGTGACGCTCCAGCTTTTTGGCAGCGTAAGCGAGAAATTACCTGCCAGCGCTTCATCCGTATTGTTGGCCAGCGTTACCGGAATCCGCAATTCGTCACCCACTAACACGGTTGGCGGTACTTTCAATGATAACGAAAAAGGCATCTGCGAAAAGTAAGTTTTCTCGGCTCGCCCCACTAATCCGTTATTGGCAAACCCCTCGGCCACAGCCCGGAAGCTCGTAACAGCATCCGAATTATAAAACTCCACTTCAGCCTCACCATCCTTTGAAGTAATGATCTCCCCATTCCAGTAAATGGTGCTGCGAAAATCATGGCGGGAACCGGTTACCCTGGTGGTTTGATATCGAATTTCAGGGAATTCCCGGGCACGGTAATATAATACCCTGGCTTCATCCTCTGAGGCAATTCGATTTTCATTGATATTTAAAAGCCGTTGATCTGATCTTACTGTTTTATCGAGATCTATCCGCGCTGTCCGTTTATCCTTTGTAATGCCCTGATCATTTAGCGATTCATAATTTCCGAATTCGGCAGACAGCCCTCCGGTAATCACTGCGAGGTTTTCGATGGAGGATTGCGGCACCGCCAGTTCCCGCACCTTCATTCCATCTACGTAATATTCAGTTGCAGCGGCACGTGCGCCTCTTACGTTTGGATTTATTACGCCTGTTGCCATCGCAGTTGCTTGATTCACACTGCGGGTAGGCAGTGCCTTAATCTCCTCTTTGGTTATGGTTTCTGCCACAGTAGTTGCGTCTATTTCGATCAGAGGTTTTACATATTCCATCACCATTACCTCTCTGAGTTCTACGGCCGAAGCATTGAGTTTGATTTCCCCGACATTTTGTGTCTGCTGCGGATGGTGCCTGGTATAAACTAATCTGAAAGGTTGGTAGCCAACATAGCTGGTCCTGATATTTAAAGTACCAGTGGCATCAGTAGTGAAATAAAAGTAGCCTTCAAGATCGGTAGCGCTTCCGGAGAGTTGCACACCATCCTTTTCCAAAACCACATTGGCAAACATGACCGGTTCCCTGGATTGTGCATCTAATACTCTTCCTATGATCCGTCCTTTTCCATCCTGGCTGGCAAAAACTCCCGGAATTTTCTCAACCATAAATCGTACATTCATGTCCTGCAAATAGCGACTACAGCGAAATTCCTGTTTCATGCCTTCGTATTCAAAAGTGAGCGCCACCGGAGATTCGTACAACGGAATACCCGAAACAGCGAAGTAACCTTTGCGATCCGATTTCCAGGTTCGGTCACTTCCTGTAGCTGTTATTTTCACGTTGGGCAACGGACGGCCAGTAAGGTAGTCCTGCACCTGCCCGCTAAATTCCGTGCGCTCTGCTGCAAACTTTGGTTCCGGCATTTCCAGCTTACGGATCTCCTTCCAGGTAAACCTGCGCCAGCCCTGCGTCATCAACAGATAATCGCGCGCCTGAACGGATTTTTCTTCATTATGATCAAAATAGAAATTGGGTTCTTCCACCTTTCCTTTTACTTCCGGTTCCAGCAGCATACGGCTCAGGAGCGTGCCGCTTTTGTCGTCAGCATAGCTGAACAATTTATCATCAACCACGGCCAGTGATAGGCCGGCTTTTACCGGCTTGCCGTGCTCATCGATCGTTTTAATGCGCATGGTCACCTTTTCCCTGGGCATATACTTTTCTTTATCGGTGCTGATCTCAACCTTCATCTTCCGCTCATCGCTCACAAAAACCAGCCGCTCAGCCATAGGATCATTATATGAATCAAAAAAAGTGAATTGCGCCACTCCCATCGGGAAATTCCCTACCGGAACGCGCAATTGATTTTCACCTGCCTTAATATTCATCTGAGTGGCAAAGAGTGGTTTGCCTCTCATCTGGCCCACCACGGAAATAGTTTCCGGATAATGCGCAAATATTGAAAAGTGTACTACCTCATTTTCAGGCAAGGAAGCCTGCACGGTGAACCCATCATAGGCCGGGAGCGGCAATACATACTGAGAATCAATACCTGCCGGAGCACTGAGGCGGGCATAATAATAAGTTCCTTTACCGGGTGTCAGTTCAAATGCGCCCATTCCATGATGATAGTTGCTAAACCCTGTGACTTCATTCCCATCACCATCATATATTTTCCCTGCTGCATTCACAGGTTTTCCATGCTCATCCACAGCTTTAAATGCAATTCGCGAAGGCAGCCCGGTGATGCAGTCGCCACCCTCCGGATAAAATGTGAGGTTGACACGATTCAGGGTGATGGGCATGGAACGGGAAATGGCTTCCGCTTGTCCCTGATAATCCAGCATCACATTCAGCAGGCCATCAGCCGACTTCAGGTTTTTGGGTAAGTTGAATTCCAGTTGCAGCTTTCCCTGGGCATTGGTTTGGGCAGCTTTTTCCAGGTACTTCTTATTATCCAGTTTCACGAGCCACTTTACATCATAATTTCCGAGGGGCGTGTTTTCAATAGTTTCCAATGATAATTCTGCCGTAACCTTTTGGCCCGGCCCATATCCCTTTTCCGGAAAATTAAGCTTCATCTTCAGCCGCGGCAACACCACTTTCTGCACCTGAATTTCTTTCTCGAATAAAGGTGTCAGTGTATCATTTTTCTGCCAGGCCGTGTACGCTTTCACTTTATAGATGCCTCCCGGCTTTTCCTCTTCAATAAAGAAATCACCTCTTGCCATTCCATCCCTCAGAATCAGCGAATGCTTTTGATCAATTCCGCCTGCTGGATTATGCAATTCCACATGGACGACCCCGCTCTTCCGGGTAGGGGTCATATCTGTGGCGCTACGGACGTAGGCTGTATACCAAAGCGATTCTCCCGGCTTGTACAGACTTTTATCCAAATGCACATATACCCTCTCCGGATCTGATTCAGCAGTAAATACCCGCAACTTCGACACAATTTCCTCCAGAAAATCGCCCTTCAGCGCGGTAAAGGCCCAGGGCGAAAAGGTGAGTCCCATACTGGAGATCAATAAAAGGATGAACAAAGCAGGTTTGACATAAGTGATGTGGTGCGTTTTCATGACGATGGTATTTAAGTATTGATGAAAAAATTCTTCTCAGATCCCGTTCTCTTAAAGTAAGATACGATAGGAAGCAGGCCGGAATCAAGCATAATTCTATAAGCGGGAGCGCATCCGGGAAGTGGAAAAAGGCGAATGTATTGTGTACGATCCTTTCCTTGTTTCGCCCCCGGAAGCCCTAAATGACGCGCTTATAAAATGATGGATGTAGAGAAAGAATTTATTCCATAACCGGCACCGTATTCTCCCGGGAAAGCGGGAATGGATGGAACTAAATTTTGGTGAATGGGGAAGGCCGGATGGTGGGGTAAAGATGAGGTGCATTCAGCGAAGGGTAATTCTGCCTCCGTGCATTTGTGAAAAGGCATAAAAAAACCTCTTCATCCTGAAAGGACAAAGAGGTTGTGGCTTGGTAAAGCCCATAAAGGGAACAATTTCAGTGCTTAGAGCGAATCTGTCAGATCCTTGCCAGCTTTGAATTTGACAACCTTTCTGGCCGGAATGTCAATCTCTTTTCCGGTTTGTGGGTTTCTGCCTTTCCGGGCGGCACGGTCAGTAACCGAGAAAGTGCCAAAGCCTACGAGCGTTACCTTGTCTCCGCCTTTGAGGCTGTCAGAAATAGAATTCGTGAAAATGTTCAGCACGTTCTGTGCTTCTGCCTTTGAAATTTCCGCATCGTCAGCAATGCGATTGATTAAATCTCCTTTGTTCATAGTAATTAATTTGAGAAAGTTAAAAGGACTATGTATTCATAGCTTCAGACAAATATATGAAGTTAATACACTTATCAAAGCGGATTTGAAATAATCTCTGAATCCGGAGGACTGATATGGAACGGAAAAGAAGCGACCGCAATGTTCAACTTACATTAGGTTGAACGCTTGCCATCGTTTAGCTGACTAAACAAACAGGGGAAGTAGCTGTATGCATATGCTGTTAAAAGTTCGATGAGCCGGATATGAAATTGTAAGGTCTGCTCAATCCGTCAGTACCAACTCCATCGGAATCACGGCATACATACCTTCGATTTTCCTGGTCTTCTCAGCATATTCAGGGTTGAACTTTCTTATATTCATTTGCATCCCCCTTCTCCAATTTCCCTTGCTGTAATACCAGGTATTTTCATCCGTCTCACGATACATTGAGCCAATTGAAGGCTGATACCGTTTCCAGATTTTCTTTTTCGTGACGGGGCCATCAAGCGCAATTTCAGTCCCCTTGCTTTCATGCCTGTTTTCTTCTATGATCAGGCATTCTATGGCTACGAAAAAACCGTCATCCGGAAATTGTATTGCTAAATTGGATAAATCAACTTCAGTAATTCTTTTTCCTTTTTTCGCATAACCTGGAATGGTGTCATTGTAGATATATTCCACGGGCTCGCCCCCTTCGCCTGCTGAGTAGAGCCTGACGTTGAATTTGGCATTTTTTATTTCACTCTTCGTAATTATTCTAATTGAATTAAGATAAGGGGTTTCTTTATAATCATCCGAATAGGGAAAGGACTTCGCTAAAATCCACGGCTTATTTTGAGTAGAGAAATAAACATCAACGTCCTTTTTATCAATATTTCCAATCGTCCTTTCAGAGATTCCTCTTTTAGGTATGAAAACAGCCTCAGCAAGTTGAATGGCTTTGAATTGGAGATAGACGGTATCAATGCCCCGGCTTAAAGAAACTTTCCTGGTTTCATAGCCCATCGCAGAAAAGACCAGCCTCTTCGTACTATCTATTGCAGGCAGGGTAAAATTTCCCTGTGCATCTGCACTCGTTCCTACATTCTCGTTTTCCACCCAAATATTCACGTACGGAATGGGTTGCCTGGCTTTGCTGTCTTTCACATATCCGGTAACCTGGGCTGCAAGAGGGTTAGCGACAATTAGAAGAATGGCTATGTGTAAAACGACTTTCATAAAATACATTTTGAACGGCTGGTGTTCAGGCGCTTTCTGTAGATAACTGAGTCTATAAGTTATGGATATTGCCACGGCACAATATACATTTTAAAACTTCACGAATTCCGCAAAAAAGCAAATTAAAAATGGCTCTTGTTTCCAGGGAAACAGGGCATGGCAAAAGATGGACTTCAAGCCGCTACTATCGAGCTTTTTCTTAATTTGGCGCTTTCAATTCCAAATCATTTTTCATCAAGTAAATACGTGTGTTTTATGAAACAGCTTTTGTACATTCTGCCCCTTTTCTTCGCACTGGCCGTTTCTGGTCAGGAGGAACTCAAACAATTTGATATTGATGGCGCCACCAATACCTTCATCATGGACATTAACGACAACGGTGAGATGGTGGGCTATTTTGAGGACGGGCAAGGCACCCATGCCTTTTACCACAATTTGCGCTCGAACCAAACCCTGACCTTTGACATGCCGGGCGCGGCCTGGACTAAGGCTACCCACATTAACAATAAGTCTATTATGGCGGGCACGTTTACCAACGTGGGGATTTCTGAGACCCACGGGTTCTTTTATGATATCAACACCAAGCTCTTATCCAAACCTACGGATGGGGACATGGTGCTCCTCTCTGGGGTTGACTACATCACCCTGGAAGGTGTTCGTGACGACTCGACCATTGTGGGGAACTACCGCACAGGGCTGAACCGGGTGTTTTATATCGGCAACCCGGATGGCACCACACAAACGCGGTTCTATACGAAAAATGCGAATAAATTCCCGACATACGGGCACGGTTTGGCAAAGTCAGGAGAGGTTTGCGGGTTCATTATTGACGGTGCCAAGTACTACGGGTTTTTGTGGACGGGTGGCCAAAACTTCACCCTGGTGGACCAATCAGGGGCAGGGAATATTAAAACGCGCTTCATGGGCATGAACGACAGCCTCGTGGTAGTAGGCGATTTTCAGCGGACCAAAGGCTTCATCCATGACATGGGCGGGAAGGGCCGCTACACTTTTGAGGAGATTGACCTTTCGCATCTTGGCGCCACCACGGTGCAGCCCCAGGGCGTCAACAATTCATTTGAGGTAGTGGGCTATTATACCGATGGCAGTGGCAACACGCATGGTTTTACGCAACAGCCCATTGACATACGCTTCAGGCCCCAAACCCACGGCTGGAACTTCAGCAACAGCGCAGCGAACATGTGGCCTCAAAGCTGGTGGCAACAGTTCAGATACAGTCAGTACGATCCCTACCGTGGGCCTGGCCGGGCTTTCGAAAAGACCTGGACCTATCCTTCGTCCATGTTTCCCGACTGGCCGCTTTTTGTTGAGGTTTTTGGCGAAAGCTACTGCTACACCAACTCAAGCGTCCCCCAAATCAGGCAGGAGGCGCTGGAATTGTGGCAGGCAATTTCTGGTGATTGGGGAGGCTCATGTTATGGCTTTTCCACTTCGGCCATCCTGGCTTATGACACACTGAAGGGCTACAACAACAAGTTTACTTATAAACAGGAAACGGACAATGAACTTTACAAAAACGCCCTTTCTGATGCCCGCAGACGCGTGGTAAACCACATGATGACCTACCAGTATTCGGAGCAAGACATTGATTTTGAAAGATCAAACCGCTGGACATCCGCCAACCAAACGCTGGAAATCCTCAAGGAGCGCATGCAGGAAGATGGCGAGAACTACAATTTGGTAATCTTTAATTCCAATCTTCAGGATCCTGGTGGCGGCCATAGCCTGCTTCCTTACAAAATAACAGAAGACGAAAATGATCCGGACATTGAATGGATATGGATTTATGATTCCAATTTTCCGGGCGATTCCACACGGAAAGTCAAAGTACATACGCGCCTGGGCAAATGGTACTACGAAGCCACATTGAACACCTCAGGGACAGCCGTTGAATGGGGAAACAACAGCTCAGGCATGTTCATCAGCCTGGCCTCTTCTGCTTATCTGGATGATGCCATTGCACCCACCAACAAAAAAGCCACGGTGCCACACGTACTCTACCCCTCGGCCTCGGCAGACCTGCTAATCGTTTCCGACCAAGTGGACAGCACAGGCTTTTACCAGGGCCGTGTGGTGCAGGATTCAACTACGAATACTTTCCCGCTATGGAGGTACAATGGCAAGGTTTCGCGGCCTTATGGCTACCATCTTGATGTTGGCGAGCACCAGGTCAGCCTCCAACATCCTGAAAGTGATACCGTCCGGCTCTATGCGGTGCGAGATGCGGCACGCTACGCCTACCTGCGTACTGGAGCCGTGGGCACTGAAACGGACGAATTCAAAATTGATGATGCGTTTGAAGTGCAAAATCCAGATGCCACGGAAAAGACATTCGAATTGAAAACCATTGTTCCCGGGGCCACGGAGACCACTTATTCGCTTGGGAACGTAAAGCTCAAGCAGGCCGAAGCCCTTAGCGTAAGCAGGGAAAATGGCGAACTAACGGTGGTGAATAGCGGTGGCACAAAGACTTACGACCTGATGGTGACGAAATTGGACAATGATGGCCGTTCCGTTTTTTCCACGGTGGCTGTGCCTTTGGATGCTAACAGCCGCCACATCATTATTCCCAACAAAGACAGCCTGAAAACCGCCAAAGTCTGGATCAAACTGGACCAGGGCAATGATGGTACGGTGGAGGACACGCTTTTTTATGAGAACACGGCAAAGCCTGAAATTGCCACATCACGCTTTATGGTAATGTGGGGCCGGCCCGCAGGCACTGACACCGTTTACGTCAGCAACATTGGTGGCGGAATGCTTGACTGGAACATCACGGAAAAACCAGATTGGGTCACGGTCGTTTCGGGCGCTCCCGGCCAAAATGATGGCATGTTGATACTGGATTATGAAAACAATGCAGGCACCATCCGCAATGGCGAAATAACCATTGGCGCAACCGATGCGTCCAACTCGCCCTACAAAATCGAGATCGTGCAGGATGGCGAACCTCTTGGCATAGATGACAAGGATAAAGATGACGGCTGGAAACTGTTCCCCGTCCCTGCCTCAGATTTCGTGTATCTGTGGAATGCATCAGCAACCCAGGGCCTCACCGGAATTGACGTGGTTGATATGAACGGTAAAGTGGTATACCGTACCGTGCTCGGCCCAACCGCCCCGCTTCAAGTGACAAAACTGGACGTAGCCCAATGGGAGCCTGGGGTTTACATGGTTAGGATTGCCGATGCCGATAGCGTGGTGATGAAGAAGGTGGTGGTGCGGTAGGGTGGCTTGTTTCGAACGCTTAACGCCAATTTTAATGAAAAAGAGCACTATCATAAAAGATTACTCGACAGCCTTAATTAAGGGCTTTTACGAGAGGGTGATTTCAACTAAAGAACTTCGTCATAAACTCAACAAGGGAGAAATAAGAGAACTATTTCTGAATGAACTTCTCTCAAATTTTATAACTGAACAATTTGGTATTGGAACTGGAATTATTGTGGACTCTTACGGAAATCAAAGCCACCAAATAGACGTTATTCTTTACGACAACAGGATATTACCTCCGATGATAAAGAACAGCAATTTAGGAGTTTACCCTTTGGAGTCAGTTTTGGCAGTTATTGAGGTAAAGTCTTCAATTAGCCGACAAATAATTCTTGACACGGAGAAGAACTTTAAACACCTGGATGAGACTTTGATTTGCCATAACCAACTTCGACATCCAATATTTATTGTCAAAGGAATTATAGGCTTCAACAGAAACCCTATTAAAGAATTAAAGGACGGCAATAACAAAAATTGGTTGGAAAAGAACATTCATCACACCGACTCAATTTGCCATGTCCAGAAATACAGTTGGATCAGATGGCTCTCAGGGGCAAACCCTTGGAAGTACTGCAAAAACAACAGTTCAACATTTGAGGAAACAAAACGATTTGTAGCTTGGATTTTAGACATTGCAAGGAGTAAATCAAATAAACGGTTGACCCTATTTGGAGAAAACTATATCCCTTGGTTGAGTTCATACATCAGAAACCAAGAAGAAGTGAAATAAATAGTAAGCAGCTCTGATCAACTCTGGCGCAGATATCCCAACCCCCCCGTTGCCGCGCGTTTAGCGATAGCGCAACGCGTGACTCCCCGAAATAGTAGCCATGAACCTCTCTTCAACAGCATCAAACATGCTATGAAATTACCCCTGCAATTAAATGAAGGGATTGGCGTTAGATTTCCAGCAAAGTGCGGTACAGCATTAGAATGAACTATAACTGCTTTTGACATTGAAGCGGGAAAACTAGTTTCAGAAAAAATTACATTACCTTAATGCCTTTGCCCATAATGACTCTTATCAAACTATGAACTATGAAGCATTTAACAATTCTAATTCTTTTGTTTTTACCGGCAATGGCCAGTGGGCAATATCAATATGGATTTCTACGTGAGACTTTTTTCGGTAGACAACCAAGTGCCAGGGCAGAAGCAATGGGGAGAGGTTACAGTTCTATTGACGGTGACCTTACAAGTATCTTCTTTAACCCAGCAGGGATAGCGACAATTAAGGGACTTGAAATAGATGGGTCATTCTCTTCTCCCTATTATACGCTGTCCTCTGCACAATACGATTTCGTAAGTATTGGCTATAAGGTTAGTGACCATGTAATTGTGGGCTTAAGTAGAAACCACTTTACTTATGGACAAGAATTTACTTTTGCAGATGTAAATGGCAATACCTATGGTCCTTATACGCCTGAAAATTCCAATTATACGCTGACCCTTTCATCTCAGCCAATTAAAAACCTATTCATTGGCCTAAACACAAACTATCTTGTTTGGAAACCATTGGGTAAACCTGAAAGTGCAATTTATTTTGATTTTGGTGCAATCAAGAAGTTTTATATTTTTGAAAAAAATGGAGTTATGCATTCTGTTAATATTGGTGCCAGTATTACAAACTTTAACAATGCCAAGACCTCTTTTGAGATTATGGACGACACATATACAGCGGATTTGCCTGTGATAACCAGATATGGAACAAATTATCAATTTAAACTGGATAAACATTTAATAATTGATACATTGGAAACGCTTAATTTTTTATTTCAAGGAGAATATAAGATGCTATTAAATTCACCGTATCATTCAGGTATTCATACAGGAGCTGAAATTGAACTCTTAGAGATTCTTTCCATTCGTATGGGCTATTATATGGAGAAAGAATATAATTACGGCTTCCCTGCTGTAAACAAGGATGAAATTAGTGAGATAACATACGGATTTGGACTTCAGCTACCCATTCACAAATTGACCAAATTACCCCTTAACATAAATTTTGATTATACCTCCTTACCTCAGCCCTCTCTTTCCAAGAGAATGCCAGGCTTTGATAATTTCAAGACATACAACCTTAGATTAAATTGGACATTCCAAGACGGAAAATAGCATTCCCAAGTCATGCGACCAAAGCACAATGACAGAAAGGCCGAAAATACTGGTAGTTTGTGGACGTAATAAAAAACGCAGCAGAACAGCGGAACACATCTATAAAAATGACGACCGTTTCAATATTCGTTCGGCAGGGGTAAGCCCTAAAAGCGATAGAAAAATTTCAGAAAATGATTTGAATTGGGCTGATTTTGTTTTTGTAATGGAAACTGGCCAAAGGGAGAAAATTCGCGGACTTTATGGACATCTGGAGTTGCCAGTAATTAAGGTCCTTAATATTCCTGACGAGTATGAATTTATGGATGAAGAACTTATCGAGATGCTTACTGATGGTATTGAAGACACCTTGACAACAGTTTATAAAATTTAATTTCCCACGCGTTCAACGATAGCGGGACGCGTGCCTCCCGCACTGCATCCTTCTTGTTTTGCCAATACAGAAATAAATCTCCAATAATCTGTTTATTCTAAACTCGGGATAAATTGTGATAATTTTGAGATAATAACAGAAACCGATCGTTGTCCTCCTGAGCGAAGTGAAGGAACTGCATAAGCACTTTTGCAGTTCCTTCACCCCGATACCCATGACAGATGTAAGGAAGCAAAGCCTGAATTTTATCCCGCTTAGGGTAGCGCTTTCCGTGTGAAGGGGGTAATCCAAAAATTATTGAGCACTGACGAAATAGCGTAATTCGAAATCGTTTAATTTGATTTTTCGGACACGGCATGAAGTTGAGGAATTTTCGGGATGCAACCGGACCCGCACGCGTTACTCTTCGCTAAATGCGCACTAATGTAGGGAAACATATCGAGTACAAAACATTTCGGTTTGTCCTTGTTGATACCCACTTTGTATGTGCCATTTTGCTCCCACCATTCCTGCCATTTGGATTCTATCTCCGGGTGATTGTGTTCCTTTGCCTGCTTTTGATTTTTAGGAGTGCAAGATTAAGGAAAAGTGAAGGGAATATCTTTTCCCGGTAACCGGCCAAAAATTTCGGGAATTAAGTTTAGGTACGACAAAATATATTTATTGCCCATTGCGGGGCTGTAAAATATTCCAAAGTAACTCCAATCTACGGTGGGTTTATAACTATTTCAAATTTAGATTAATTTTTGGAATGAGGCTCCACAAATTTAATCAGTTCACAAAATACATCTCCACCTCCCCCTTTCCTTTTGCAGCCACTTTCCCCCGGGGCTCAAATTGAAATTGCGGATCATCTTTAATCAGTTCATAAGTGCTTTGAGAGATATTCACTTTACCCACTTCTCCATGGGTTTCCATCCGTGATGCGATGTTTACCGTATCGCCCCAAATATCATATTGAAATTTCTTCACTCCTACGATGCCGGCTACCACTGGACCGGTGTGGATGCCAGTTCTCATTTCAAAAGCTTTGTCACCTCTTAACACCTTTTGCTTCTCAATAAAATCTGTCATTTCGAGTGCTGCCTTCACCACGTGACGTGCATTTGTCTTTCCCGCATCCAACAGCCCGCCAGCAGCCATATAAGAGTCGCCAATAGTCTTGATTTTCTCAATTCCATAGCTTTCAATTATTCGGTCGAATTCGCTGAAATATTCATTTAGTGTTTTGACTAACTCATAGGGTGAAAAATGCCCTGCATAGTTGGTAAAATCTTTGAAATCTGTAAATATTACCGTGGCATTACTGAATTGCTGCGCTTCTGCAAAACCATTTTCCTTCAGCTCTTTAGCAACCTGGGTCGGTAGTATATTGTGCAACAATTCTTCAGAGGTTTCCTTTTCAGAATCCAGTAACCTGTTTAAGATCTTTTGTTTTCGATAATTACGAAAAAATAAACTTGTTGAAAACAACAGCAGGCAGAGCCCGGCAATGAGGTAGTACTGCTCAATCTTCTTTTTTGCAATTGTAACTTCAGAGAGTTGTACCTCCCTGTCTTTTAGTTCTATATCATGCAAATGCTCTATCTCCGCCACATCCATTCCTTGTGTATGTGAGTATAGCGAATCTCGCAGGTGAATATATTTGTGTTGCCACTCAAAAGCTGTTTTATAGTTATTGGCTAATTGAGCTACTCTCGAAAGAGCTTCATATATTTCGCTTAGATTTTTAAAGTCTTTTGCTTCTCCCGAAAGTACATCCACCGCTTCTTTCAAACAACTATCCGCTGAAATTAATAGTTTTTGTTCCATCTTAATTTTTGAAGCTTCTTCAGCCAATGCTAAATACACAGTTCCCATGATCTTCAGGCTATATCCAGAACCTCTCTTGTATCCAAGCTTGTCATATATTTTTTGGGATTCTACTGCATAATGCAAGGCTTTGTCATATTGTTGTAAACCCTTATAGGTAAGGGCATAATTTTCAAAATTATAAGCTATTCCCATTTCATCTTCCATTGCTCTGAATATTTGTAATGATCTTTCGCCCCATTCAAGAGCTTCCTCATACTTGCCGATTCTTGTATATGACTCAGCCATATTGAGTTTGGTATAAGCCAATCCATGTTTTAGATCATATTTTTCATAAAGTCCAATGGCCTCTTTCTGATACTTAAATGCCTTTTCATAATCACCTAATGTGGCAAATCCCAGCCCTATACTACTATAGGATGTTGCAATCCCCTTCTCGTCATTGAGTGTTCTGTAAATTTTCAATGCTTCAAAATTATGATCGATCATCATAAGCAAATCTCCTCGGTCAAAATAAACAGTTGATAAAAGACGATGTAAGGCTGCCAGTTCTTTTTGATCAACTGACTCTCGTGAATTAATCAAAGTGAATGCTTTTTTATAATGAAGAAGTGCCTTTTGATAGGTTGATTGCCCTCGATAAATACCCCCGAGCTGTTTATGACATTCCGTCATCAGCAGTGGCGAATTGATTTTTTCCCCGATAGCCAGGGCCTTTATGCTATAATGGATGGCACTATCAGGAATAGCTTCAATCGATGATAGTTCCAGCAACAGCAAAACCTTGGTGCTATCGTCTTTTGCCAGAGATATTTTTTCGAGGAGACTTGGTTTGGTATCTGATTGTTGTTGAGCGAAGGCTGACGGGTTCATAAAAATAATGAAGGTGGATAGTAGAAGAAGGTGTTTCATAAATAAGTTGTATTTCGGTTATTGATCTATTTTTAATTCCACAAAATACATCTCCACCTCACCTTTTCCTTTGGCCTGTATTTTTCCCCTGGACTCAAACCGGAAACTGGGGTCATCCTTGATCAGCTCATAAGTGCTTTGAGAGATATTCACTTTGTCTACGTCCCCATGGGTTTCCATGCGGCTCGCGGTATTCACCGTATCGCCCCAGATATCGTACTGGAATTTCTTGATGCCAACTATGCCCGCCACCACCGGGCCGGTGTGGATTCCGGTCCTCATTTCAAAGGGAACTTGTCCTGCGGTTTCCCTTATCTGTTTACGTTCTATCATGAAAGCGGACATCTCCAGTCCGGACAGTAGGGTGTTTTTTACCGAATCACCTGTTGGGGCGGGCAGGCCGCCTGCGGCCATGTACGAATCACCAATGGTTTTTATTTTTTCAATGCCATACTTTTCGCAAATGGCATCGAATGCTTCAAAACAGATATTAATCTCTTCCACCAGTTCTTTGGCACTGAGGGTTTCTGAGGTTTGGGTGAACTCTTTGAAGTCGGTGAACAGGATGCTCACCATATCAAAATCGCGGGCATCTGTCCGGCCTTTTTCTTTGAGCTCTTCTGCTATCTCGGCAGGGAGAATGTTGAGCAGCAGTTCTTCTGATTTTCGTTTCTCTTCCTTGATCTCGCGGTTTTTGGCAGCGAGCTCCACGTTTTTCAGTCGGTAAACTTCAGCTTCCTTCTCAGCCAATTGCGAGCGATAGGTGGCCTCCAGGCTCCTTATCTTACCAGTCGTCTCCACGCTCATCACATCACTCTCGGCTTTGTGGTAGTTGCTGTACATTTCCAGTGCCTTTTTAAAATCGCAGGTTGCATTGTAGCTTACGTATTTGGCATAGTATATTTTTATCAAGGACTCCCGCGCATTAATCTCCACAGCAAGCTTCTCAGCCCTGGCTGCCAGTTTTAGTGCACTATCGTATTGCTGTAGTTCGTTCTGAACCTTGGAGAGATCCGTCAAATTCACAATAGTTCCATATTTATCCTTGAGCCGAATGGCGTCTTCCAAACTTTCCCGTAACACTTCCTCAGCTTCTTTTAGCCGGTTTGATTGCAAGTACACCCTCCCCAATATATTCCGTGCCAATGCTAAACCACGTTGGTCATCTGTTTGCTTCTTGATTTCGATGCTCTGACAAATTTTCTCCATTGCCTCACTAACCTGGCCTTGCTCAAGTCCATTGCGGGCAAGGTAGGTCAGGGCGTTGGATTCGCTATTGAGGTCGCCAATTTGTCGGCTGATCTCAAGTTGGCGGTTGAGGTACTCTTCAGCGGTTTTTGTATCACCAAAACGATAGTAAACAAGGGCAAGGTTTTTCAAGGCACTGGCCAGTCCGCCCAATTCCCCAAGTTCTTCATACATAACCATACTCTTTTGGAAATTTTGTAGGGAAGTATGGAAGTCACCCTGCCGATGATGAATATTACCGATAGTCAGGTAAATCTTGGCCATTCCTTCCTTATCGTTTAGTTCCTGCAAAACTTTAAGTGATTCATCTGAAAAACTCTTGGCAGATTCCAGGTCGGAATTGAGCATGTAAAAATGGCTGAGGTTAGCTTTGGTTCGAGCCGACTCGTGGGTATAATCAAGACGATCAGCTAATTCTAAGGCTTGCTGAGCAAGAAGAATAGATTCATCCGCATTAAAGGTCCTCATTTCGTATGCAAGCTCGTTAAGCAGCCTTATCCTTAAAATATCATTTTCAGTTGTCTTTAATTGTTCCCGAAGTTGTAATTCTATTGAATTCATAGAATTTTTTTTGAGGAATGGTTGTGTTAAAATTATGAAATGTGAAATTATATTAAATTCATGTGTTTCCAACCTCCAAGATTTCAAGGTTATAAATTTAATCCTCCTGATTAGGTATCAGCGGGTATCGCTTTAATATTTTTCGATAAAATTCGACCTGTTGCATCATTACCTGCTTCCCTATCTCAAGAATCTGCCCGTGAATCCTCTTTTGCTGGAAAGGTATGTTATTAAAACCCAACATCTTTCAGAAATATATTTACCAAATGATTGAACTGCCCCATATGCACGAACTGGGGCAAATATCCCCCGTTGCCGCGCGTTTAGCGATAGCGCAACGCGTGCCTGCCATGGCTGGCGGAAAATACTACACCCCGCTTGACCTCGTAGCTTCCATTAAGGAAGGCAGTGGAGTAAGAAATGCCGAGGACTTCCTGAAGGCCCAGGCTGATGACCTCTTCATGGCAAACTTGGTGGTGTATTACAGAAAGGAGCGTAAAAAAAACCTGCACCTACCGCAGAAATTCCACTTTCAGCAATCCCTTCATCCCCGCAAAATCCCTAACCGGGAATATTGATATTGTACAGGCCTGTCAACTATTTCAGCTTCTAAAGGGCCATTATAAATGGCACCCTCCGGGAAGAAACACCAGCGATACAGGACTACACCCGCTCCCCTTCCTTCACATTTACCTGCCCGTTTAGCTTGGCTTTGTCCTCTTGGTTAAGGAGGAGTGCCATGCCCAATACCATCCACGCCTGCGCCCAGCGCATGTAGGAGGTTTTGATGGTGTAGTATTTATGTACCTGATAATAGAAGTGGCCATCCAGGTCCTGCATGTTATCTATGGTCCATTCCGCCACAGTTTTGGCGAACGGCAAATAGCGTTCATCCAAGTTGCGAAGTTTGGTGAAAGTAATGATGCCCTGCGCCTGGTTATGAATATCCACGGGCCAAATCCGGGGAATCCTGCGCAATGCCCGGCCATCGCTGTAGAACTGCTCTTCAAAATAAAACTTGGTCCCATCAGCGACAGACTGCTGATATTTGGGATCGTCAAGTTTTGCCCAACGCATGATCTCGTGCATGGACTCCACCACATATCCCTGGTGAAAATCCACTTGCGGGCGTTCCTTTCCGCTTTCAATTTCAATTGCATAATTCCATCGGCCATCCCTGTGCTGGTGCGCCACATTAAAATCCATAGATTGCTTTATCAAATTCAGCAATTCCTTTTCCCCGGTAAATGAGTAAATGCGCGCCAGGGTTTCCGTGGCCAGCATACTGGCATTGTAACAGCAATCTGGCTTTATGGGGGTGTAGCTAAAGCACAATCCATCTTCCGTTTCAGTACGGAAAAGGTCGTTCAGGATAAAGTCCTTTGTGCCCAGCAAGAGTCGTTTAGCCTGCTCGTCCTGTGTTACGAGGTAGTATTCGTGCAGTCCCCTGGCGATAATAGAGGTAATCACAACTGTGGGCTTGTGGAACATGAACTTGTAGTTGAACCCAAAATTCCAGCAAATACCGGAGTAACCTTCCACCTTTTGCTCGTCAAGCCATTGCAGGATGCGCTTGCCCTCGGCAATATGATGGGTGCGTTGATCGCCTGCCGTTACCCTTGCCATCAAGGCATGGGCATTCAGGAAAATCCCCATTCCCTTTGGCATCCGAGATTTGGAAATGCCTGCCAATTGTCGCAGGTTTACCGGGTTGCGTTTAAAGCTTTGGGTAAAAACCGCATTGAATACTTTATTCTTCAGCAACGGTTCTGAATCCGTGACTTTAAGGCCATCATAAAGGTCGTAGCCGTAATAGTCATTTTCTTCAGCAAATTTCAATGCCTGCTGCTGTGCTTTCGTGATCTTGTTCAGGTCGGTCATACTGCCTCCGCTTTTATTCTTTTTAGCTTTTGATTCACCAAGTCCTTAAAAAATGGGTGCATCAGGAAATATTGCACACCTTCCTCCGGCCGCTGCTTTATTACTTCGTAATCGCCTGATTCAACCAGCTTAAATGTATCCATGATAAGGTCTACAGAATGCAGACGGCAGTTGAGGCGCACGCTGGTGATGGTATCATCTGGTGTGAGCGGTATTTTCTTGCGCAGCAAAATGTCCCCGGTGTCCACGCCCGGATCAACAAAGTGTGTGGAAATGTATACGTCCTTTCCCAGGTACATTGACCACTCTGCAGTACTGACCCCGCGTACTTCAGGTAGGTAGCCGTGATGGCAATGTATGGCGCCCTTCTTTGGCAGCACAATAATGTTGTTCCTGATTATGCCCGAGCCCAGCAAAAGGAGATAGTCAGGGTTAATCTTCCTGATTTTCTTTTCGCAGTCGCTGGAATTCAGGTCATTCACCGTTTCAACATGTATTTTATCCTTAAAATATGAATACAGTTTAACACTCTTCTGCTGGTCAATACTGCTCTTCTTTTTGAAGATTTCCAGTCCGAAATCCTTAAGTGCAGCAAATGCGTGGCGCTGATAACTCTTTTCACCGAAAATGATGCTCACTTCGAAGCCTTCCTCTTGCAATTTCTCAATGAGTTCGCGCTTCCACTGGTTTTTCTCCACTTTGGGATAACGCAATAAAACCGTGATTTTCTTCTTCATCGTCAGCTTAATTGTTTTTAGCGATTTCGTCCTGTAGCCTGATTTTTAGCATCATGGCATCTACAAAAAATTTGGCAGCCCAATTTGGCATCTTGATAATGGAATAGCGGCCATAAAACGGAAATGAGCCTTTAATTCCACCATTCAATTCTTTCTTTGGATGGTCCACATATTGGAGGCTTTTGATGAAGTCCAGCATCTTCATTGCGGAATTCATATAAGTGGCATCACCGGTGATCTCATACAGCTTCATCCACACGATCGAAATCTGGATGTTGCCGGTCAGGCAGATATAAGGGCCTTTGCTGCTCTTCAGGAATTTGCCATGGTTGCGCCATTTCTCGTCCCAGAATGTGCGTATGTACTTTCTCAATTCAAAAATGCGGAAAAGCTTGTGCGCTGTGCGCTGGGCAGCATCCAAATATTTTTCGTCTTTGGATACAAGATATGATTCCAGCAGCCCGCGTGTTGTATAGGCGATTCCATGCGTGTTTGGGTATTCCCCCGGCTTGAAGTTACAGTTTTGGAACCAGCCATTTGTGAGCTGCTGCTCCACCACCCAGTCCAGGTTGGCGAGCGCTACATCCCTATACTTCTGTAAACCTGTTTCTTCTGCCAAAAGCAAAAGGCTCCACGATACACGGGAGTTGTAGGTGTGGGGGATATTGTTGTGCAGGTGCTGGTTCCAGATCAAATCTTCTCCTGTACTGCGGCAGAGAAAATCCCCGGCCTTTAGCGCCATGTCAAGGTATTTCTGCTCCCTGGTTTCCTGATAGGTGCGGAGCCAGCCAAATATGTTCTGCCCGGTATTGAAAATGATCGGTTTATTCTTCCCTTTGCTCCTGTTCCATGAGCCCTGCATGCAAGCACCATTGTCCAGTTGCGCCTCACCCAGCCAGTCCGTAAGGCGAATAGCACGGTCATAAAACCGCTTCTCCCCATACATTTCAGCATAATCGAAAAAGGTGGGAATGATGTAGCCGGTAGTTTCAGGAAATGGGTCAAGCCATTTGCCATTAACCAGATTATAATGGCTTGCTGATCCTCCCTGCCCATTTTCGCAGGAGAGCCACAGCCATTCCATGGTCTTTTGCAGATGCAATTCATCCTGCCCAATCTTCATAGGGAAAGGCAAGTATTTGTGCTTAATGCGCTGGAGCGAATCCTTCGCTACCTCTTTTATCGTAAACAATAGTTCCATTGTGCTGATGCAATTATATTAGTCTCTTGCAAATACTGCTGCTATGGTTTGATGTCGGGCTCCCGCTATGCCGTTCAGTCCTGCAATACACCATTTTCTGAGGCAACTACATTTTGGTTCGCTTCATCAGCAAGGATCACTTTGCGCTGTTCCCGAATGGATTCCAGCACTTTGAAAGTGGCCAATGTAGACAGGTAGACATCCTCGAACGGAATGGGGGCTGGCTTGCCTTCCTTAATTGATTGCAGGAATTCATGCAGTTCCTGTGCATGGCCCTTGTCCTGCGATGAAAGATTATCCTTGCTCACCTTGTTTCCGTGGAGCGTCATGTTTTTGAAATCATCCACAATGGCCGTCATTCCTCCACAGAACACTTCGAGATATTCCTTCTGTACGGATTTGCTGCCGTTGCTGAAATATGAAATTGCAGCCACACTTCCATTCTCAAAACCCAGACTAATGGTTACAGTATCAAGATGGTTTTTGGCATCACGCAATCCGTTTGCACTTACGCTGGTAATGGGCGATCCGGCAATGTACATAGCGAGGTCAATAAAATGGCAAGCCTCACCGACTATCCTTCCGCCACCAATCTCAGGATCCTGGATCCAATGGTCATCGGGTAGTTTCCCTGAATTGATGCGGTAATTGATCGCCTTGGGCAATTGATCGCTAAATTTCTGCTTTATCGTTTTAATATGCGGTGCAAAGCGCCTGTTGAAACCAACCATGAGGCGCGCATTTGATTTATCATAAAGCTGGCGGATTTCCTCCAATTCTTCCTCGGTCATGCAAAGAGGCTTTTCCACGAACACGTTCTTGTTGTTCTGCAAACCTTTCATCACATATTCCGCGTGCGTATTGTGGCGAGTGGCAATAAACAGGGTGTTGATATTCTCATCCTTAACAAGCTCGTCAGCATCAGCAGGGCAATAGGAGAAACCGTACTTATCGGCAATATTCCGGGCGCTGTTGCTGCGGGCCGTGGCCACCCCAACGAGGTTTGCCTTTCCTTTTACATTCGGTAACAGAAAGTTCTGGCCAAATGAACCGGCACCAATAAACCCCAGGTTTGCATCTGCCTTTGCGTATACCGTGGCCTTGCTCACCTTTACTGATTGTGTCAGTTCTTTCTCGGTATCATATTTCAGTACCACGCCCACAAACGGTTCCTTTTTGTCCAGGATCATCTGATAAGCATTAGGCGCATCGAAAAATTTATATTCATGAGTAATCAGCTTCTCCATGTCAATCTTACCATCTTGAAGCATGTGAAGGAAAGCCTGCATGTTGCGGTTCTCCGTCCAGCGCACGTAGCCGATGGGATAGTCAATGCCCTTTTCCTCATAATTCGCATCATAGCGGCCAGGCCCGTAGCTACAGGACATTCTCAGGTCCAGTTCCTTGCGGTAAAAATTCTTGCGGCTGAAGCCTGTTGGCACCACACCTACTATCACTACCTTGCCTTTGGTTCGGCAAAGTGTACCTGCCAATTCCACCGGATCCAGTGATGAAGTACCGGCAGTAATGATTACTGAATCCGCCCCGTGACCGCCTGTTTGTTCCATTATGGCGTCTTCAAGGCCGGGGGCGTTTCTTTCCAGTGCCAGCCTTGCACCGGTTTCCTGCGCCAGCTTTACCTGCCGCGGATCTATGTCTATGCCAATGGAATCGACACCTGCGGCATTCAGCATTTGCACCGTAAGTTGTCCCACCAGCCCAAGGCCGATCACCACACAGTTTTCCCCGAGGCGCAAGTCGGCCTGCCGGATACCCTGCAGCGCAATGGCCGCGATAGTAGAGAAAGCAGCATGGTCCAGCCGGACGCCATCGCCCACTTTCACACACAAGTTCTTTGGAACGCTTACCACTTCAGAATGCACGGCACCTGCGCCTGCACACGCTACATGGTCGCCCACCTTGAACCCCCGGACATCAGGTGCCACGGCAATCACTTCGCCAGCGCAGCTATATCCCAGGGCTGAAGGAGCTTCGAGCTTGTTCATTACCATCTGGTAAGTTTTCATTACGCCCTGCGTTTTGGCTACCTGTATAACCTTTTTCACTTCCTCCTGACGTGATCGGGCTTTGCCGATATAGCCGAGGCGGGCATCCTTCACTGTCTTGCCTTCAGTGCCTGCACTGATGACGGAGAAATGAACCCTGACAAGCATGTTTCCTTCTGTCAATGCTGGAAATGGCACTTCGAGAAGTTCCATTTTACCGTCCTTCAAATTCTGTGTAAGTTGTTCCATTAAAACTTTAATATGTTATTGTAATAAATTGAAATATAGCTTGATGGGTTAGTTGATGTGAAGCGTAGCATTAAATGCCTTGGTCATGCGCTCCACCATTTTTTCTTCTGTAAAATTGGCGAGATAGTGCTTGCGGCTTTCCTCACCCATTCGTTTCCTCTCTTCGGGATGTTCTATGAGATAGTTGATCTTATCGGCTATTTGCTGCGGGTTCCGCTTCTCTACCAGGAATCCATTTTTCCCGTCCAGCACTGATTCTGAAATTGCCGCATGGTCCGTTGAAATAACCGGCAACCCGGCTGACATCGCTTCCACGATCACCCACGGATGTCCCTCGTTTGGATAAAATGTCGGGAATACGAAGATATCAGCGCTCGACAGCAGGTCGAACTTTTCCTGCCCCTGTACCGGGCCAATAATGGTCACCGGCAAACCCGGGTTCTCATTCAGGAATTTCTCAAACTCAATCTTAGTAGGCTCATCCCGCCAGTTCCCGGCAAAGAGGAACTCCACGTTTTTATGCTTTGCAAAAACAGCAGGGGAAGATTTCAGCAGCATCAGTACGCCTTTAGTGCCGATAAAATTGCCCAGGAAAAGTATACGGACTTTATCGCTCACTTTTCCATTCTTCGGGATGGTGGGATAATTTGAACCATTGGGAACAACATGTATCCGGTTTTCAGGCATCATCCAGTTAAAGAGCGGGCGCAGGTTGTCGCCAAGCACAATCTGGCCGTCCACATTTTTCTGTATACTCCGTACTCCCATTTTGGTGAGGGCCGAGGTGGAATTGTACCAGTTCACAAAATTTCCACCGCGTAAGTGGCATATCACCTTTTTGCCAAAAAGCTTGGCGAGCAAAATAAACCCGGCATCACGGAAATAGCTGATGGTGGTTTGGCCAGCAGGTATGTATACCATGTCCGGCTTGTCCTTCACCAGCATTTTAAACAGCATATAATATTGCTTAAAAGCCAGGTAGAAATTGGTGAAGTCCATTTTTGCCAGGGTATTAATATCCCTGTGATCGGATGTATCAAGGTGCAAAAGCTGGAAGTTGTCTTTAAGTTTCGACTTCAAAATAAGTTGACAAGCAACAGAAGGCCCAATATATGGGGGAGGAAGCTTACCAAGGAATACCACCTTTGGCGGATGATTTTCTTTCATAATAGGTTTAGAATTTTCCATTTTCCAAAAAGCCTCGCAAATTTAGTTTAAATAGTTTTATTGGTCAAAAAACTATTGCAATGCCGGCATTTCATAAATAGGTTTTTGTGCAAAAGAAGCATCTCTGCTTCGCTGAGTGGTATCTTTTAACTTCATATTAAGAAAAATAGAAATATTTCCCAATATAAATAAACTGCTGTCTGTGGTCAGGGAAGGAATTGAAGTAACGGCTTGAAATAGCCAGGCAAGAATAGCCACCAGGGCTAATCTTCCATAAGCTTTATCAAGGGGATCTTTACATTTAAAATATCTTACAAAGCACCAGAGAGTAAGACAGATGAAAAACGAAATGTACAGTCCTATACCCACATATCCATACCGGAACAGCCAGTAGAAATAATCCCCGTGCGGGCCTATGTTAATGTCCGTACCGAGTATTCTTTCAGCCGGAGTATATTGTTCATAAAATTTTTCGAGATAGCCTCCCCAACGGCCTACGCGGCCATGCATTCCGTGCTCAATTTTTTGCTCTCCTTCCATCACGGCAATCTCGCTTTGAGACCGGGCCAGAATAGATTCATATTTCTCGGTAAAATAATCCGTGGTCGCGATGTAGCCCAGCGCCATGATCATCAACACCAGGAAAGGAATATTCTTCCTCAGTTTAAATCCCATTAATATAGCGATAGAGATCGTGGACACTATAATGAACAATGTTCTGGAAAGCGTCATCAGTGCAAGTGCGAGGTAAGCCACAAAAAGGAAAATATAGAATAGCTTCCAGAGCAACCCTGTCTGAAGCTCCATTTGCTTGAATTTGTAGATAAGGCACATCAGCCCGAATTCCGCAAGAAGGGAAAAGGTTCCGTAGTTTCCGTAGAACCCTGAATATAACTGAATTCCTCCCGGCCGAACCATTACCATCATACCGAGAAAAGTGGGGCCAAATACCTGCTGGGCAATGCCCTGCGCCAGTGGAAACAAGCTGCTGATGAGAAAGGCATTCACCACCATGTTCACATCCTCTTTGGTTTTAAAGAGGGCAGGAAAGACCAGGAAAACTGCGAAAGCATTCAGGAACTTGAACACCATAATGATGTTGCCCAGAATATTGGTGTTATATACAAAATACTCCAGCACCGAGGAAAGTATCATCCAGCCAAACCAAATGATAATGATATGATTGAGAAAGTGAAATGGCTTTTCCTCTGTGGTAAAGTAATAGTATAATAGCAAAGCTGGAAAAGTAACGCCTACAAAATCAGTCACGCTTATTCCCGGAAGCAAGTGTGTATCATAAAACACCAGTACGGTGCTTCTGAGAGCGATATATACAAGGACAAATTTCTTCACTTCCTGATGGTTAAATCGCCTGATTTACGGCCGTTAATGATTTCTTCCTTGTTTCATCTGCTCCTAATACCATAAGGCCATATAGCGCCATGTATACGATAAGCGGATAAAAGTGCCGACTTAGCAGCAGGAATACAACTCCAACTGCAGCATAACATACCACAAAGACCAGCATGATATTAAGCTGATGATTAAAGTGGCGCTTCCAGACAAGCGCATACAGAAATAGGAGAAGTGAAATTAAGTATGGGATCACGTATACTATGCTTTTAATGGTATTGTTCTCCCTTTCCGGAAATATTTTATATGGCAGAAATACTTTTAATTTCACGAAAGTCGCCTCCACCATATTCCAGGGATCTTCCTTGAATTCTTCCACCGCCAGCCGTCCAAATTCTCTGTTCAGTTCCAGGGCATCAAGATCACTAAGGTAAGGATGCGTTTCATGGTATTCTCTCAGATAAGAACGCTCTATGTCGTCAATAGAAGTTTCCGGAAAGCGCTCAATAAATTCATCTGACTGGGTAATGACAAAAAACCGGTTCGTTCCGTCAATAATGACGATTTGATCATAAATGGCATAATTGCGAATGATCCAGGGAGAAAGTACCAGGTAGAACATGGTGATAAATACCGCTGTGTTCAACCAGCGTTTCCGGGTGAAAATCAGCATATAGAGGCACAGGGCCATGAAGACCGGCATCAGGATGGTGCGCGTCAGAATAGCAAATCCCATAAAAGCTGCGCCCCATATCAAAAAGCGGAGATGCCGCTGCCCTTGCTGAAAATAGAGAATGAGATAATAGGCTGAGATCAGTGAAAACATCAGCATCATCGGTGCATCGTCTATGGTTCCCGACTTCAAGAAATTCATCGGGAAAATAAAAAGCCCGGCAACTCCGATAAGAGGAAGCCTGTCATTTGTTGTAAAACGCCTGATAATTTTATAGCCAAACCATGCAACCAGAGAGGTTACAATGCTTTGCACGATCACCGCAATCCATGAGGCAAAGGGCCCAAGAAAGGTAAGAGCATACAGGAACAAAGCATAAAGAGGCGTCCGCAGCGCTTTTGCATTCAGGTCATAAAGGTCACTGAGGCCGGATTGGGAATTGAGTTCATATTCTCCGCGTTGCATGCTTTCCACCAGGCCGGACCATCCGTATCCGGTTTGAATGGTTGCAACATTTCCATCATATCCCACCACTTTCTGATAGAAAAAATAGATTACGAGAATTTTTACAAGGGTGGCAAGGATTAATAGAAATCCTGGCGAGCTCACTCCAAACACCTTCTTATCGCTTAATGTCATATACTTCTGTAATCCTAAACGCAGCCGCATTTTAAGCATTGAACTCAGCCGTCTGCGTTGTCAGCAATTCTTTAACTTAATACTTATAAAAGGCGTGGGTGGGAAGGAGAAGTCCTTCATAGGAAACGGACTGCAAAAATATTAAAATTGTCAGGTATTTAAGGTTGCAACGTGTGGCGAACTTTGCCTGTGATACTGCTTATAAAAGCTCTTTATTTCTTCAGCTATTCGTGCTACTTCTTCCATTGTCAGGTCGTAAAACAAGGGCAATCGTACCAGAGAATTCGTATATCGGTCAGCTTCTGTAAGCGCCATTCCTTTATACCTGTTCCGGTACAAATGAGAGGAATGCAAGGAGATATAATGAAATACTGCCATAATCCCCTTTTTCTTTAAATGAGCAATCAAAGCCGATCTTTCTTCCAGCCCGTTACACACGATATAATACATGTGTCCATTGTTGGTAGCATACCCGGGAATTTGCGGAAGCTGAAGCCGTCCCTCCTCTCTGAGCGGTTGCAGCAGTTCATCATATTTGTCCCAGATCTTCCTGCGTTTTTGCTGAATGTCATCAAGATTTTCGAGCTGGGCGAAAAGAAACGCGGCAATAATATCCGATGGTAAAAAAGAAGAGCCAATATCCACCCAGCCATATTTGTCAACCTCGCCCCTGAAAAAGGCTGAGCGATTCGTTCCTTTCTCCCGGATTATTTCAGCGCGGTTTTGAAATTTCTTGTCGTTTAAGGCGATCATCCCGCCTTCTCCTGAAATAACATTCTTGGTTTCATGAAATGAAAAAGCACCAAGATTTCCTATGGAGCCAAGCGGTTTGCCATTATAATAGGAATCAATAGCCTGTGCCGCATCTTCCACCACATACAGTTCATGCTTTTCAGCCAGATCCATGATTTTTCCCATATCGCATGCAATACCGGCATAATGCACCACGACAATTGCCTTCGTCCGGGGAGTGATCAATTCTTCAATCCGGGAAGCGTCCATGTTAGGATTCATGGCCATGCTGTCGGCAAAAATGAGATTCGCTCCCCGCAGCAGAAAAGCGTTGGCGGTTGATACGAAAGTAAAAGACGGCAGCATTACCTCATCTCCCGGTTGAATGTCCAACAATATTCCACACATTTCCAGCGCATCAGTGCAGGAAGTGGTGAGCAGGGTTTTATTAAAACCGAATCGCTCCTCAAAAAACTTGTGGCATTTCGCAGTATAAATGCCATCTCCTGAAATTTTTCCGGATCTCACCGCATCCTCAATATACTGAGTTTCCTTTCCTGACAGATACGGCTTGTTAAACGGAGTATTGTTCATCTTCACTTTAAGGTTTTATTCTAAACTGCCTTATATTCTTTATTTGCTTTCCTTCTGGCCTAACACAATTTCTTCTTCGGCTTCATTCACATTTACCCGTTTAGCCACCAGGTAAATCGGACGGTTTTTTACGCCTTCAAAAGTTTTTCCGATATACAATCCCATTATCCCCAGAGTGAGGATGATCAATCCGGATAAAAACCAGATAGAAACAATAAGGCTGGCAAATCCCATCACCTGGATCTTACCGGTAACCGCCATAATAAAATAGACGATGGCGGCAACAAAAGAAAACATTGAGATGAGGATCCCGATCTGCACAGTAATGAGCAATGGCTTATCGCTATAAGCCAGCATAATGTCCACTGCCAGTTTCAGCAGCTTCCCGAAGTTGTACCCGCTACTGCCTGCTGCGCGTTCAGCATGTTTCACGTTTACTGAGGTCGAGTTGAAACCCACCCATTTAACCATGGACGGGAAATACCGGATGCTTTCGCGCATGCTGCAAATTGACTCTACCACATTTTTATGATAGATGCCAAAATTGGCTATTGAAGGATCAATACTGGAGCCGGTGAGATAAGACAGCACCTTGTAGAATGACCGGCTGAACCATTTCTTAAGCCTGCCATCCTGCCGGTCATATCTTCTTGCTAATACTACATCCCAGCCTTCCTGTGCTTTATTGTAAAGATTAATGATCTCCTCCGGCCGGTCCTGAAGGTCGCAGTCCATTACCACCACCCATTTGCCTGATGAATGGTCAAGTCCTGCTGTGATTGCGTAGTGCTGTCCATAATTGCGGCTTAGCTTCACGCCCTTTATCCGTGAATCCAGGCGGGCATTCTCTTCGATTTTTTCCCATGAACGGTCCGGACTGTGGTCTTCCACTAGGATGATCTCATAGCTCTCCGTTATCTGCTTCATGGAATTCCCGATCCGCTCTACCAGCGCATCCAACAGCTTTTCCGCCCCGTACACAGGGCTGACAATTGAAATATACGGACGTAGCTCTTTCTTCACCTTTTCACGCTATTTCTTAAAAATATCTTTTCCAAATAAAAAGTTCTGGTTTCTAACATCTGAGCGGAAACAAACGAGCTTATAGTGGTATAAGGCGTTCGTCTCTCACTTTTTACTTTTTCAAAACTATATTGCAAAAGTATCGAAAAATATATATTCAAATGTGAAAACATCTTTTTTACCGATTTTTAATTTAAATTTTCCTCAATGGCCTGTACAAATCCTGCGGCACTTTTCGCCAGGCTTGTCTCCGTTTCAATATGGTATTGGGCCGCAGCTCCTATTCTGGCAGCCTCTTCAGGATTCTCAAGCAACCAGTCAATTTTCTTCGCCACGGCTTCAGTATCTTCAAAGTCCATTGCGAAACCGGTTTTACCCTCCACGATCAAATCCATGGTTGCTCCCGCATGAATTGACGAAATTGCCGGTACGCCTGCTGCCAACGCTTCAACCAAAACCAGCCCCCATATATCATATTCACTAGGAAACAGGAATACACTTGCCTCTGCCAGGTATCCCGGAATCTCCGTTTTTTGCTGAAAACCCTCAAAACTAACGTACGGCTCCACCTGAAGTTCTGCGGCCAATTGTTTCAGTTCCTCCTCTATTGCTCCTGCTCCTACAATTTTCAGGACAAAATCCTGTCGTATCCGGCTAAGGTGTTTTATGGCCTGCAGCAGAAGATCAATGCGCTTTCCACGGGTAAGGTAGCCTATTGTAAGCAAATTCTTGCGGCTGCCGGAAAGCTTGCGCCCCACCTTCTTCACGCGCTCCCGAAAATAGCTGATGTCAGTGGTGTTGATTCCAATGTGGATCTTCTCAGCCGGTACGCCCAGTTCCATCAAATACTCTTTGGCTTTTGTGCCGTACGCCACGAATCCGGCAGCCCTTGCGGCCAACGCCTTTCTGAATCGCCTGCGGTTGGGAGAATCCTTCCTCCCCTTAGTAGTGATGCTCCCACTCCAGATCAGGAATGGGATTGAGGAGAAAAAACTTCGCAGCCAAAGCTTGAATGTTCCCAAAGAAAACCCAATAATGATGATCAGGTCCGGCTTTTCCTTTATTACCGTTCGCAACAATCCGTTGTATCCAAAAAATGGAATTTCCGATTTGCCTGAATAAACGAGTGAGGACTTCAATATTTCAAAATCAAAATGGCAGTCCTCAAGGTTCAGTGAAAATTTTCTGCGCTTGTAGGTAGCAGCACCAAAAACCACTTTCATATCAATCCCTTTCTGCTGCAGTTGAGTATGCAACTCATTAAAGAGCGGTATTCTGTATGGATTCGGAATGTTTTGAACGATCAGTACTTTCTTCACCTCTCCCATTTAGTTTTATTAAAACGCAATTCCTGAAGCAGGAAACTGCCTCTGAACCAGCGCATAGCTTATCAGCATATCCCATTCAAAGTTGCGGGCTTTATTGCCTGCTTTAAACTCCTCCCAGCTTTGCCGCACAGCCTCGCGGTTGAAAACCTCGCTGATGAAAATGGTTTCATCCTCCAGCAGTCCTTCAATCAAATCCTGATAGGTTTTATCATGCTTAAACCACTCGTGGCGCATGTGCCATGAACCTTCGCTCTTGAAGTTGGGTTTGCCGCCTTTGCTCTTTCTGTTGAGGCTTCTCCGCCATTTTCCCAGTAACGGCCGTATCTGCTGAGCCATTTCCTTTACCGGTTTTGGCACTGATGGCGGCAACCAGAAATTGCTGTCGGCAATATTGAGGAGCTTTTTATTTTGAGTGCCTAAAATTTTATTATGCATAATGGCTTTTCCTTTCAATTCAGCGGGCATTTGCAGCAACAAACTGAAAAGCTCATTGTCAAACATCAGATTCCGGTGAGGCGCAAAAGGCTTAATGCATTCCAGCATCAGGTTGGTGGGGCAGCAGTAGTTGTTGTACCATCTGAATAGGGCATTCAGATAATCACGGTGATCATTGCTCACACCCTGCACCTGCCCTGCCCATTCCTGCAGAGCCGCTTCCCAGCTCAACTCCAGTTGCCCGGCTACCTCCGGTTGAAACAGCGCCCGGAGCTGTACGAAATCAGGATGGGTATAGCCATATAGCTTTCTGAATATAGTTGGCAACTGTTCAGGCGAAACCTCCTTTGGATCCGAAGGAAGTACTTTATAATAGTGCTTATTATAATTCTCAAACAGATCTCCAAGAATGAACGCAGCAGCCGGCTTTTCTTCAACTTTTTTATAGCAGGGTTTCATAAAATGTGCATGAGCCAGGTTATAATTACCATTGCTCAATAGGGCAGCCACATCAAGATAATTCAGGTAATCATAGTCATCCCTGTAAAATATCTCATGGGGCATTCCTACTGCTCCGGCAACCTGCTGCGAAAGTTTGACATTCATATTTATATGCGAGGCCAGCGTAATGGATTGCGCCTGGTTTCCCAAAGCGCCTGCTGCCACCCGCGAATCCAGCCCTCCGCTAAGGAAGAGATAAAGCTCCGGAGCCGTTTTGATCATTTCGGAAGTTGATACGCCCAGCCGCTCCACGATTGCCCCGGCCCATTCTGAGGCTGACGGCTTTGTATCCGGCTCAAAATGGAGATTAAACCATTTTTCCTGCTTTTCCAGCCTGCCATTATTAAACTCAGCCCGCGTTCCTGCATCCAAAAAACGGATGCCGGCAAACAAACTGCGATGATCCAATGGGCGCGAATAACAGAGCAATGACCAGAGTGCAACCGGATCGAAGCGAATTCCGGCCTTTTGCAGGGCAGCAAGAGGTGTAGCGAAATTGGCGAAGGCTGAAGTGCCATCTTCTGTGTTGTGCCAGACGGGCCGTGAATTAAAGCGGTCGGTAATGAACAAACCTTCTTTCCGCTCAGGATTCATAATGCAGAGCGAAAAACTGCCATTCAATTCGGAGATTACCTTTTCGCCATGTTGCGTCCACAACTGCAAAACTGTAGCTGCGGCAGCTTCGGGATCAGCCGGCAAACTGCCATATTTTCCAGCACCTGTTAGGTATCCCTCCAGCAATAGTTGTTGACCGCTGTTATCTTCAACAATAGCAATATCATGGAAATGGCCGTCATTGCGCCAGTTCCAGAAAGCCAGCGAAATTCCAGGAGACAATTCCCGGATATTCAACTGCAGAGGCGGTAAATGAGGAAATGTGAATGCCTTGCGAAATTTCTCAATCCGCTCAGGCGGTATGTTGTTGAATGCTAAGAACCAGCCGCTCATTTGAAAATTAACTTAGTTTCATCTTCCGGATAAGGTTGTCCATCGTTTTCCGGGTAGCGATAATATTGTAGACAGAGAGGTCGGTGTTGCAAATGTACTGGCTCATTGTGCTTAAAATCTCAGGATTATTATCCAGTTTGTCCCACAGTTCCTTTAGCCCTTCTTTTCCCGGCTTCATTACAAAACCGTTCTTCTCATCTTCCATCACCTCCAGGGCTCCTCCAATATCAGGAAAAACTGCCACCGGGATATTCCGGGCCAGCGCCTCTACCACCACCAGTCCGAAAGACTCGTTGTGGCTGGGAAAAACAAAAATATCCAGATCATCATAGAAGGGGATCAGATCGCTGAGGTTGCCGGTAAATTGTACCTGAACATGCGCTGTCGGTAATTTGGCTGCCAATGCTTCCAGTTCACCACGGAGGTTCCCCTCTCCTGCTATCCGCAATTCTATGGGCCGTCCGCTGTAGTTCATCAGGGATTGGAGCAAAAGCCCAAAGCGCTTTATCTCTTCAAGTCTTCCGGCAGTTCCCACCACCAGACGGCTTTTCAGTGGAGCACCATATTCTTTCGGGGTTTCCTTTCGCTTCAGGTCTATTCCGAAGGGTGTTATAAAAGCATCACTATCTGCTATTTCAATGCCTGACAGTCGGGCCTTTTCCAGAGCATATTGGGTGGAACAAACCACCTTTGCCTTGAGCAGTCGCGGCAACTGTGAATACCAGGTTCCTTTGATGGCTTTTTTCAGCGCTCCACCCTTGCTCATCGTCATTCCGTGCTGAAAGATGAGCTTAGATGCAGCGCACCTCATCAGGGGAATCAGGAGGGCCGGATGGGCCTTGTGAATAATAATCCCTTCGTATTGAGAAAAAATGGAGTAAAAAGTTCCTGCCTTGAAAAAGGAAAGGTCGCGGGTCATATTATATATTGTGGCGCCTCCGGGTGCTTCCACTTCATTGGACTCATGGATTACCATAAGATCGTGGGTGGAAACGAATTCGCTATTCAACACCAGCATGTTTTTTACAAATGCTGTTACTCCTCCCTTCTCAAATGAACCGCATATATGCAGAATCCTCACCTCTCAATCCTGTTAGTAAAAACCTGCAATAATAGCAGATTTTTAAATCATCTTTCTGAATTATTAAGAAGTAGAATCAATTCCTTTTTTTGTAAGGAAACGATGCTTTGATGCTGATACGCTAAAATACTAATGCATCAGATAAGCCGGATTCAGCCTTAAACAGAAGATTTTAGATCCGGAGTAACAATTTTATAAATAATAATTATAAAACTTTAAGGGGGTAAGAAATAAAGTATAAAACAAGAAAGTCAGGGAGCAAAACAGAAAAGTTGATTTAAAAGGTAACAACCCTGTTCAGTAAATAATGTCGCTACTGAAACCTCAAGAATATATTGCTTGAAAACAGCTTATTTTGCACGCTCTTTCAGAGAATCAGTTAGTACGTTTTTATTCATTCACCTACAAATCTTAAACTAAATGGGGGCGATCATTGGCGTCAATTGCAGTGGTTTCAATTCTTCGGCTTGTCTTATTCTGGATGGCAAGCTTCAATATGCTATTAATGAAGAAAGGCTGACCAGAATTAAAAAGGATAAATCCTTTCCTCTTCAATCTATAAAGTATTGCTGCAAGGCTGCCGGCATTTCACTTTCAGATGTAAGCGATATCTTTATTGGATGGCATCCGCGCTACTATATTAAAAGCCCGGACCATACCCTCTTTGAAGCCATGCGTAACCGCGGTAAGATCGCATACCTGGCCTTGAACGAACTGGCAAGCCTCGAAACCAAGGAGATCTTGGATGTTAAACAAATCATTATTTCTGAGAACATCCGCTGGAATGTGCATTTTGTAGATCACCATCAAGCGCATCTTGCCAACGCGTACTTTTTCAGTGAATTCGATGATTGCGATTTTCTGGTGGCTGATGGATTTGGCGAAGTGGCCAGCGGCATAAGCGGCCAGGTGAAGAATGGCAAATTCGAGATTCTCCACACCAACCGCACCCCTCACTCCCTGGGGTTGTTCTACCAGGCTTTTACGGATTTCATGGGTTTCCAGCCCAATGGTGATGAATGGAAAGTAATGGCGCTCTCAGCGCTTGGAGACTCCGCCAAATATTATGACAGGATCAATAAGCTCATCAACATTGACGGGCTGCTGTATGAACTGGACCTGCGATATTTTGAACATTTCCTTTTCTTCACGCCTCGCTATTTTTCCTATAAGCTTGAAGAATTGCTGGGACCATGTTACACCAAAGGTCAGGAACTCGATCAGCGCGCTTATGATATTGTGGCTGCTGTACAAAAGGTGGCTCAGGATGTAATTTTTCAGCTTCTGAAAAATCTGCATGAAAAAACGGGAAATACAAAGCTTGTAGCTTCGGGCGGCTTTTTTATGAATTCTGTATTAAATGGAAAAATTGTAGACAATACGCCTTATGAAGAACTACACTTGGGCGGCAGCCCTGATGATTCAGGAATCAGCGTGGGCAGCGCCTTGTATGGATCCCGCTTTGTGCTGAATAAACCGGTGGATGTTGGCAACAACCGCCATAACTATTATGGCCGCGAATACACCAATGACGAAGTGGAGCTGGAACTGATAAAAAGGAAGATCCGCTACACAAAGCTTGATGATGCCTCTGTAAAAGGAGCCGAATTGATCCTGGATGGGAAAATCCTGGCCTGGTTCCAGGGAGGCAGCGAATTTGGCCAGCGGGCACTTGGAAACCGAAGCATCATTGCAGATCCTACGAGGCCTGATATGAAAGACCTGGTAAACGCCACGATCAAATATCGCGAAGGTTTCCGGCCATTTGCTCCCGCCATTCTTGCAGAAAAACAAGAGAAATATTTTGAATATTCAAATGATCAGACTTCATATTTTATGGAGCGGGTATTCCAGTTTAAAGAGAAAGTAAAGGACAGGCTTCCTGCTGTGGTGCATTATGATGGTTCAGGCAGATTGCAAACGGTTACTGAAGAATTGAATTCGAGATATTATCATCTCATTAGGAATTTTGCCGCGAGATCGAATGTGCCTATTGTTCTCAATACTTCATTTAATGTAAACGGAATGCCACTGGTAGAAACTCCAGGGGATGCCATCAACTGCTTTTACCAGTCCGGGCTGGATTGTCTGATCATGAATGATTTCCTGGTAGAGAAATAAGCGGCTTGCTTAAAGTTCCGTCTTTTCATGCCACCACTGGCGGAAGAGATCGCACCGTCCGTTTTCAGCAAAATGTACCTCGAAAATGCCATCCATGGTAACTTCTTCGCCTGAAGCCAGGCGCATGAACCGGCCGTGTGCATGCACATATCCAATAGCTTCCTTTATAAAAAGAATTTGATATTCAAAGGAAACATTGGTTTGAAGGATCGGTACGTCCTGCCAGAAATCCATAATGGATTTGCTGCCACATGCAGGTTCTGAAAACGGACTCTCATAATATTCCGCATTGTCAGTGAACAACCTCACTGCTTCTTCGGCTATCCGGCCCTCCCAGGCGGATTTATAACCTTTCATCCATTGATCCAAATGCTCTCCGCTGAGTTGGTACATTGCTCATTTTTAGTTAATCGCCATCCGACAAGTCCGCAAATATTATTTATATCCTGAATTTTTGCAGACTTCGAATTCAATTCTTAATAAAACCGGTTTTACCTGCCGGATATTCAGCCCCGTTCCTTGCTATGCCTCAAAGAATTTTTCTGGCAGTTTGTTCGCTGAACGAGGCCCGGCCCATCAAGGGCTTTGCTGCTTATGAATAATGGCACCTGGGTCCTGAGCATTCAGAACTGCCGGCAAACCTGCTATCTTGCCCCGAAAAAACATGTCCTTCAAACTGCCCGATGCACTTGTCATTGTTGCGGCAATTCTGCTGCTCTTCATCGGTCTTACCTGGATAATCCCTGCCGGAGACTATGACCGCCAGGAAGTGGATGGAAGGCAAATTGTAGTGCCCGGATCGTTTCACTATGTGGAGGCCAGCCCCCAAAGTCCGCTGGAGTTTTTTGTGGCTCCGCTGAAAGGGCTGGTCGCTGCGGCTCACATAATTGCCTTTGTCTTTCTGATAGGCGGAGCCTTTTCCATTTTAACGGCCACCGGAGCCGTCAATGCAGGATTGCAGCAACTCATCCGGTTTTCAGTAAAAAAGCCACAGTATAAGAAGGCCATACTGCCGCTGCTCATTATTTTTTTCTCAGCAGGTGGCTGCACATTTGGGATGAGTGAAGAAGTGCTGGTATTTATTCTCATCACCATCCCCATGGCCTATGCCCTCGGCTATGACAGCATTGTGGGAGTGGCTATTCCATTTGTAGGCGCAGCAGTAGGTTTTGCCGGGGCCATGTTCAATCCGTTCACGGTGGGTATAGCGCAGGGAATTGCTGATGTGCAGGTGTTCAGTGTCTGGGAATACCGGCTTGTAGTGTGGCTGCTGTTTACCCTGGTTGCCGTGTTGTTCATTATGCGGTACGCGGCCAAAGTAGGTGCAAAACCTGCATCAAGCCCTGTCTTTGGATTGCCCCGAAATGAAAGTCTGGCGCTGGACCGTCAGGAACAGCTTCCATTGACGGCACAACGTGTGCTGGTGCTCTCACTCTTTTTGGCATCCCTTGTTTTGCTTGTTTTTGGTGTAAATCAATGGGGCTGGTATATTGAAGAAATTGCCGGGCTTTTCGTGGCGCTGGGAATATTTTCTGCGATTGCCTGCTTGTTGCCGCTGCAAAAAACCATTGATGCTTTTATTCTTGGCGCTAAAGATATGATGGCCGCAGCGCTTATTATCGGGCTGAGCCGGGGCATACTGGTAGTAGCTGAGGAAGGAAGAATAATTGACACAATTCTCAATGCGCTTACCGGAGCTACAGGAAACCTGCCTAACTACATTTCCGTTCAGGCGATGCTCTTTCTACAGGTGATCATCAACTTTTTTATTCCTTCGGGTTCCGGGCAAGCGGCTCTCACCATGCCGGTTATGAGTCCGCTGAGCGATTTACTCGGCATTTCCCGTCAGACAGCAGTTTTGGCTTACCAGTTTGGTGATGGCATAACCAACCTCATCATTCCTACAAGTGGGGTCACCATGGGAATTCTTGCCATCGCAAAAATTCCTTATGAAATATGGCTAAGGTGGATATGGAAATTTATCCTGTTGCTGTTTTTAATGAGCATGATTTTTCTGGCCCTGCCCACAGCATTCTTTTCCTGGCAGTGAAATATTACAGCGGAGTTCTGAAGTAAATGTTATCGCATCAAAAGCAGGAGTGATGTGCCTGAATCAGCAACATTGATCGAAACCGGTTCATGACGACCTGTAAATTAGAAGTACGGAGAATACATAGCTTTTTAATAATAGGAGGCTGCTCCATAGGAAGAGACAGCCTCCCGGAAAGGGCCGGAAATCTTAGGGTATTATAAAAAAGGATTAACTATTTGATAACAGTGATGGAACCGTTGAGATAATACTTGCGCTTATTCACAGCACTGGCACTCAAGGTATAAACATAAGCTCCGATGGGTACAGGCTCTCCTTTATGCGTACCGTCCCATCTGCCATCTACGCCAGTGAAGGAATAGATATGCTGGCCCCAGCGGTTGTAAATATCCACCTGCAAAGATTCCAGGCCAGTAGATGCTATACTGAAATAGTCATTAATGCCATCGCCATCAGGCGAAAAAGCGGTAGGAATATAAATATTGGCATCCTGGTCTATCTTCAGTACTTTAATGGCTGTATCGCTGCATCCATATTCATTGATGGCGATCAGCATCACTTCTTTATTGCCAGCGTCATTAAAAGGATGAACCGGATCTTTTTCTACCGAAGTAACCGAGTCAGAATCAATATACCATTCTCTGCGGGTAGCACCCTCGCTTTTGTCTTTGAATTCAACAATATCCCCTAAAAGAGGCGGGTCCGGTGAGAAAGTAAAATCTGCTATTGGTACCGGGTTTACCTGTACCCTGTATGAAGTAGTATCCACCAGGCAATAGCCGATGTATCCTGATACTTTCAATGTGATGTTGCTATTGGGTTTGAAGGATCTTGTGGAGCCGGTTCCTCCATCGTCCCATGAATAGATCTCCGCTCCACTGGCGGTGAGTGTAATGCTGTCTCCCAGGCAAAGTCCGGCTGGTCCGGTTATTCTGACTTCCACCTCTTTTACCACCCAAACCTGGGCAATCAGCGTATCTCCGGGGCATCCCTGCTTATTTGCTGATATCAGCGTTATGTCAAATATTCCCGGTATTGTATCCCAATCCACGACAACGGCCGAAGAATCTGTATCTGAGACAATATTACCGCCCTCCACGGTCCATTGATAGGATGTGCCTGGCGTGGCTATCGTGAAATAAACTTCACCTTCCTGCCCCACACATACCGTATCTATAATAGCTGCTTCTATCGGGGTGGCCGCTATTGTAAACAACAACCCCAGCAACAGGAGATATTTTTTCCTTAACTGCATTCGTTCCTTCCACCTCTGATCCTGATTTCACTTGCATCCGCTGTTCTATAATATTCTATCAGAATAGAAAGAGGTGAATGCACTGCGGTTTGTGCATTCACCTCTGTGTTCTTTAAAACTACTAGTTATGAAAGATGCCAGTTGTAGTAGGCTTGGCATAAACCGTAATAGCAGCAGAACCAGATGTAGTACCTACGCATCCTAACCTGTCCGTTACATTAGTAAGGCTATAGGTGGTATTGGATGTAAGCGATCCGGTGTTAAACTGATAAGGAGAAGAAGTAATGTTATTAACAGTGTCGGGTGTTGTACCGTCTGTATAAGTAATACTCCACGGTGCTGTACCTGTGAGCGCCACAGAAACCGTTGTGGAATCTCCATAACAGAAAGCTGTTGTGCCTGAAATAGCGGCAGTTGGCAATGGCATTCTCACCACAATCAGTGTAATCGTATCACCCAAACAACTGGTTGAGGTGATCTCCACCACTTTCATGGTATCCGTTCCTGGGGTAGTAGACCAGTCCACGGTAATGCTGTCTGAGGTACCACCGCTGGCTTTGGTTCCTCCGTTAATCATCCACGAGTAGGTGGAGCCGGAAGCTCCGCTCACCCAGTAGCTGGTTCCTGTTTCACCGGCACATACTGTGTCAGTTACTGTTGTTTGCGCCATCGCGCCATTGATTCCGAAGCCTAAGATCGTCAGGACGGAAGCGAGTAAAAGTTTTCTAATAGTCATAATGTTACTTTGTTTAATTTAATCCCGCTGCAAATGTGGGTGCTGGAGAGGAGTACCACAACGGGAATTAACTGCAAGCACTTCAATTGTCAGATTTCAGCTTTAATATGAAAAAATGACTTTCCCATTAATGACTGCCTGTCAATCAGAAATCTTTAATTTTCCTTATATCCTTTAAGAAAAAACGCTTTTCCACAGGTTATGAAAACCTAACTTTGACCCCTTTTTTGAACATAAAATTATTCACATGGCCGATGCCCTGACCATTCCTTCTATTGATCTTGCAGATTTTACTTCAGGCGACCAAAAATTAAAACAAGCTTTTGTAGATAAAATAGGCGTGGCGTATGAGGACGTTGGATTTGTGGCCGTAAAGAACCACTTCCTGAATCCTCAGCTAGCGAAAAAACTATATAGCCAGGTACAACATTTTTTTTCCCTTCCCGCTCAGGTAAAAAATAAGTACGAGATTGAGGGTATGGCCGGACAGCGCGGTTATACAGGCATGGGAAAGGAACATGCGAAAGGACGCAATGTGGGCGACCTGAAGGAATTTTGGCATTTTGGCCAGGAAGTAACAGATGGCGATCCTATTCGTAAAGAATATCCTGACAACATAAGCGTGGGGGAATTGCCGGAATTCAATACCGCTGGAAGGGAAGCTTACACAGCCCTTGAAGATACCGGAAGAGAATTGCTGCGGGCTATAGCGCTACACCTGGATTTAGAAGAAAATTATTTCGATGATAAAATTCATAATGGAAACAGCATCCTGCGCCCTATTCATTATTCACCCATTACGCAGGATCCCGGAGATGCCGTGCGGGCAGCCGAGCATGAGGACATCAATCTTATTACCCTGCTCATGGGCGCTTCTGCCGAAGGTTTAGAAATTCTGAATAAAAAGAATAAGTGGGTAGCCGTAACCGCCCTGCCTGACCAGCTTGTGGTAAATGTAGGCGACATGCTGCAGCGGCTCACCAATAACCGCCTGAAATCAACCACCCACCGCGTAGTGAATCCGCCAAAGGAAAAATGGCACTTGTCACGTTACTCCATTCCATTTTTCCTGCATCCTCGCAGCGATATGCCGCTTAACTGCTTAGCCTCATGTATTGATGCTGAACATCCCAAACAATACGCTGACATCAGTGCAGGCGAATACCTCACGCAACGCCTCATTGAAATTGGCCTTCTCAAAAAATAGAACCGGAACTATGATCTTCAAAGGCCGTATTGATGGTTTTTGCGTTGCGTTTATTTCTTACAACGCCAACAAATTCACGGTTCTCATCAAACAGGTATAGGATCGGAGTCTGGTCAGGAAGAAATTTACTGTCAAATTCATGGAGCGGATCCAGAAGCACCATGATCTTCGGATGCTTATCCAGGCCGAATTCTACAGCGAAGTTGCTCACTTCTTCCCGGCCATAAGGTGATACCACAAGCACTTGTGCATTTTCCAGTTTTGCGACTTCCTTCGGAAAAGATTCCATTTCTTTCCGGCAATGATCACAATCAGGACTTACGAAAACGAATACCAACCTTTGGTCAGTCGCAAAATCCTGATGCGTGATGGTATCTCCCGCCAGTGTTACAAGCTTCAGTTCCGGCAGCGTATCAAAATCCGGATCTGAAGCATTTTTCTCTGCTACCGTCTCATCCATGTTACATTGAAAGAAAAAAACCGGGACGATCAGTATCATCAGAAGAACCAGCCAGTTAAGGCGTTTCATATTTTATGGAATTTAAATATTTGTTAAAAAAACATAAAAATACCCGCATTGTTATCCACTTCAATGCAACCTGATTTAGATAGGTTTGCAGCATAAATAACAACTTCAAAAAATCAAAACTACATTTATTATGAAATTACACATTCTACCCAAAGGTGTGTTCCTGTTTTTTGGAATTTTAGGGTTGGCCATTTCCGGGGCCAATGCACAGACTTATACAGGAAAGCTGACCGGGACACAGGAAGTGCCCCCTGTATTGACGGTTGCTGAAGGGAATATCACTGCGACCCTTATTGCAGATACGCTGGAAATCTCCGGAGTATTCAGCAATCTGTCAAGTGATGTTGACACGAACATAGCTGGGGGTTCCCATATTCACATCGGCTATGCCGGGCAGAATGGTGGCATCCGGTTTTCGCTTGATGCTGATTTAGATCCGAATATGAGAGGCGGAGTATTTAATGCGGCCAACAACAGATTTACGCTCACCACCCAGGACCGGGAAATGCTCGAAAACCACCAGATGTATGTTAATATTCATACTGAAGATCATGGCAGTGGAGAGATCAGAGCCCAATTACTTCCGGAGGCTTCGATGTATTATATGAGCAATATTTTTGGCAGCAATGAGGTACCTCCTGTTCTGACGGACGGACATGGTGGTGTTATCGTGGAAGTAGACTCTAACCAGATCAGGCTTTCCGGCTCATTCTCCGGCTTATCCGCTGCTTATACCGCCAGCCATATTCACATCGGTTTGGCCGGATCCAACGGCCCTGTGGAGTTTGCACTGAATCCTACGCTGGACGGTAACAACCGTGGCGGAGTTTACGAGGCTGACAGCAATACTTTCACTATACAGCCCTCGCAACTACAGGATTTTGCTGAGCGCAACCTCTATGTGAATATCCATACAACAGCTTATCCCGGTGGCGAAATTCGCGGCCAGTTGATATCCAGGGCTTTGGCTGTGTTCCGCGTACATCTCTCTGGCGCTACCGAAGTGCCGAGCGCACCTTCAGCCGGGCATGGTGGAATCATTGCCGAACTTGACAGCCAGCAGTTGATCATATCAGGTTCATTTGCAGAATTAGGCGCAGATTACTCTGCCAGCCATATCCACGCGGGCATGGCAGGAGAAGCCGGCCCGGTTGTCATTCCACTTACCGCCTTCACCGGTGTATTTGGCACCAGCGGAGATTATTTACCTTCTTCCAATACCTATCCGGTATCCTCCGGCCTGGTGGATACGCTGTTCATGAGAGGGCTGTATCATAATGTCCACACATCACAATATCCGGGGGGAGAATTGCGCGGGCAGTTGCTGCCGGAATCCCACACTTATTTCAACTCCATTATCAGTGGAATGAACGAAGTTCCAATGGTCATCACTCGCGGACAGGGGGGCGTGAGCCTTGAGTTGCACGACACAACCCTTATAGTTTCAGGATCTTTCCGGGACCTGGGTTCAGCTTATACAGCTAGCCACATCCATACTGGCCTTTCAGGTGCAAATGGCCCCGTAGCATTTGCGCTGAATGCCAGCCTTGCAGGCAATGGCCGGAGCGGGTATTATCATCCTGACAACAACCGCTTTGAACTATCAGCAGCCCAGGCCCAAAACCTAAGGGAAAGAAGGCTTTATGTTAATATTCATTCTCAGATGTATCCGACAGGAGAAATGCGTGGACAGGTTTTGCCCGCAGCAACATTTTACTTCCATATAGGGCTTGCGCCATTTAACGAATCGCACCTCGTGCGTAGCCGCGCTAAAGGCATGATGATGGGCGAAATCAATGGCAACCGGCTCACGCTGAGCGGTTCTTTCGCCAACCTTTCCTCTGATTTCGCATCAGGGGTAGCCGGAGGATCCCACATTCACGGAGCCATAGCCGGAAGGGCCGGAGGCATAAAAACCAGCCTGACCGTAGACTTATCGGGTAACAACCGGGACGGAGAATACGAGGCGGCATCCAATTCCTTTACCATCAGCCAGGGATACAAGGATTCCATTTTTAACCGGTTGACTTATGTAAACATTCACTCTCTCAACTATACCGGGGGTGAGATCCGGGGCCAGTTGCTGCCGATCGCAAATATGTATTTCCACGCCCTTCTCGGAGGTGGAAGCGCAGTACCACCTGTAAATACAGAGGCCGGAGGCCGGGTGATCGCTGAATTACGCAATAACAGGCTCACGGTTACCGGTAGCTTCAACGGGCTGATGAGTGATTTTGACACAGCCGCCAGCTCCGGAATTTATACAGACGCACTGGCAGGAAACATTGGAAACCTGTTTGAGGAACTGAATGCCGCTTCTACCACAGACATGCGCGGTGGGGCTTACCTGGCAGACTCCAACCATTTTACGCTTTCATCAGGAATGATAGACACTCTTATGATGCGCATGACGTATATCAATGTACCGTCAACAGATAACGCTAATGGAGAAATACGCGGCCAGTTGCTGCCAAATGCTGATCATTATTTTATGGCTTCTCTTGATGGGTTCAATGAGGTGCCGTCCGTTAATTCGAACGGTTTCGGTGCAGCCGTGCTGGAACTTCGCGGACCGAGGCTCGTCCTTTCCGGCTCCTTCAGTGGGCTCGCAAGCGACTTCAACGCCAATATCGGAGGCGGGTCCCATCTGCACGGTGCTGGCCCTGGCGCCAACGGTTCGGTTGCCATCGGGCTGAACGTGGATCTGGATACTAACGCCAACAACCGCGCAGGCTTCTGGAATGCTGACAGCAACATGTTCGTCCTTTCAGGAGGAATGCTTGACACGCTGGTCCAGGAAGATCTGTACTTAAACGTACACAGCGTGCAACAACCTTCGGGTGAGTTGCGCGGCCAGGTATTGCAGGCGCCTAATCATTTTCCCGATTCCGCTATGATCCTTAATCCTGCTCCGGGTTCCTCCGAAACAATTTCCGGAGCACCAGGGCAGATCCTGCAAGTCAACTGGAATGATGTCCGCGATGCTGATGAAAATGAAGTAGTATATGTATGGGAACTGGCTGCCGATGCCTCCTACAATACCATTTTGCTCAGGATCCCTACCGGCACGGATACGGTCATCAATTTCACCTATGCCGAGATTGACACGCTGTTGGACCAAACCGGTGTATCTCCGGGAGGCAGTTTCACCTATCACCACCGGGTGTATGCCTCAGATGGAAGTCTCTATACGATTGGCGAATCGGCTAGCGTAACCCTCACCAGAGGTGCCGTGGGCGATTACTCAACCAATCTTGTGGGAGTGCATGAGGTACAGCCGGTATTCACAACCGGAAGAGGAATCGTAACCGTTACCCGCGTAGGCGCTGATTCTATTGCGGTAAATGGAATTTTCAGCAACCTTCAATCGGCAGTTGATACTTCCATACAGGGAGGCGCCCATATTCATCTTGGAGAAACCGGAACCAATGGCAGCATTGTTTTCCCGCTCAATTTCCGGATAGATGCGAATCAGGAAGGAGGACAATTCGAGGGAAACCGTTTCAGGCTTACCCCTCAGCAATCAGCGGATCTTGATAATGGCGATTTCTATGTAAACGTCCATACCAACACATTTGCCGGAGGAGAGATCCGCGGACAATTGCTTCCTATTGATAATACAGCTCCGTCTGCTCCGGCATTAACGTCTCCTCCTGATAATGATGTAATCGTGATAGAAGCCGGCCTTACTTCCTTTGACGTCACCTGGTCATCCGTTTCAGATCCTGATGGCGACAAGGTTGTTTATATCTGGCAGGCATCTGCAACCGCAGATTTCACCAAGCTGATCTTTAACCGGAATACGGGTACAACTCCGGAATTCTCAGCTTCCCATGCTACAATGGATTCTATTCTTACAGAAGCAGGCGTTGCTATAGGCCAGCAAATTACAGTGTACCACAGGGTATTGGCATCTGATGGTAGCCTTTACAGTGCCAGTCCTACCAGGATCGTTACCCTTCAAAATCAAAGGGTTGGAATTGAAGAAGACGGCCAGCCACAGGTAGACGTGAGTGTTTATCCGAATCCGGTTTCAGGCAGCACGATGTTTCGGTTCTCACTGGAAAAACCTTCCTCCGTTACAGTGAAGGTTTACAATGTGGCAGGAAAAGAAGTCAGCACGCTAAACGCAGGCAACCTGCCCTCCGGTGACAATTCCATTCTGTATAATACCGATAAACTGGCAGCCGGTATCTATAGCTACCGCATGTTGGTTTCAGATGGAACCCTTGTACGTGAGGCAAACGGCAAATTGAAAATTTTAGATTAAACCTTTTCATTTGTTTAAAAATCCCCGGTTGTGCATTTGCAGCCGGGGATTTTTAGTTTTAATAAATTATTTAATTTTTTATTAAAATCATTTTTAGCTAAATAACAATTATAACCTCTTTTAAAAAATAAAAATGCCACATAAAAAGGTTCCTTACGAGATGGATGAAATAAATGAAGCGGAAATGCTGAGCAGGAGTGAATCATTCTATCAATGGATAAACAGCCGCAGGAGCATCCGCCATTTTTCTGACAAACCCGTATCGCTTAAAATAATTGAAAACATTATCCGGGCAGCTTCCACAGCACCGTCCGGAGCGCACAAGCAACCCTGGACCTTCTGTGTTGTCTCCGATCCTCAGATAAAAAAAGAAATACGAAAGGCGGCTGAAGAAGAAGAATACCGCAGTTATAATGGCCGTATGAGCAAAGAATGGCTAGAGGATCTGGAACCATTGGGAACAGGCTGGGAGAAGCCATTTCTGGAAACCGCTCCCTGGCTTATCATTGTTTTTAAAAAAGCCTATGATCTCCGGGACGGAAAAAAAAGGAATAACTATTATGTGTCGGAATCCATAGGTCTTGCTTCAGGATTCTTGCTGGCGGCTATTCATAATGCCGGTTTGGCATCATTAACCCATACACCAAGCCCCATGAATTTTCTTACTAATATTTTGCAGCGTCCGGAGAATGAGCGGCCTTTTCTGCTGATCCCTGTCGGCTATCCGGCTGCGGATGCGCAAGTCCCTGATATTGAGCGAAAACCCCTGGCGGATGTAACGGCCTATTACACTGCTTCCTGAAATACGGCTGTTGGAATTTCTATTTTGGAATAAAGATCCGGGAATTGATCATTTAGAAATAGCGTATATTAAAAAAAGGTGCTGCCTGAAAAACGGACAGCACCTTTTGCTTATTAATATAGCCTGGATACGTTACGGCCCGACAGCCATCACCTGGCTTATTTCCTGGCCTTCTTTCACCACAAAAGAAGCCGAGCCCTTTTTATCCTCATGCTGAGCAGCGACCCAAACACTTCCTACAGGCAAGTTTGGAAAAAGCACCTGTCCAAAATCATCAGTTACTCCTGTAGCGATATATTTATCATTCTCCCAGTCAGCTTCCGTTAATGATACCTGGACATCTGCTCCACCGGCCACATTACCGGCAGTAGTGCTGATCTTTACGATTACCCTTAGATCACCACTTCTGATAAGCGTAAGCTCAGCAGTTACCGTTTCATCCTCTTTAATATTTACGATTTGATAATCATTAAGAGTGCCTTTATTTGCATACACATATACCTTGCTTATGCGCACTTCTGTAAATGTCGCAATTCCTGCTGCATCAGTCTTGGCGCTGGCAAAGAACTTCTCATTGCTCATGCTATCCAGCGTATACGCAAGTTGCACATTGATTTCTTCAAGTAAATTTCCATCCTCATCCATCACCGTTACTTCGAGAGTGCCTGAGGGCCCGGTGACCGGATCTTTAGGGACGGGAGTGCCTTCTTCTTTTCCGCAAGAAGTAAAAGTGAAGGTAGCAGCGGCTAAGACCATTGCCAGATAAGTAATTAAGTTCCTTTTCATGTTGTTATCTTTTTGTTGTTGTATTATTTCGTTATCAAAAGTAAAGAAAAAATGAATGACAAGGAGTAAAATGGATGAAACATGGTGCCTCTGAAAATCCTCACCGCAACAAATGCACACTCCCCATGAAAGCATTTTCCCTCCTGTCGGTGTCCAGCAACTGGATTTTATAGACGTACACACCTTCCGCTGCCGGTGCGCCTTTGTACTGCCCATCCCAGCCGGTGTTGGTGCCTTCCCATACCTTCTGGCCCCAGCGGTTGTAAACCTCCAGATGCCACGAAACTTCGGCTGAGGTTGTAGGGGCAAAAACATCATTGATGCCTCCTCCCGGATGAAAGGCATTCGGAATGAACACCTTTAGTTCCGGCAATACCCAGACCCATTGCATGGCCGTGTCCGCGCAGCCTTCTTCGGTAAATGCAACCAAACGGATTTGAAAGCGCCCGGTATCTCCATAAGCCACCGTGGGCGACAGGAGCGTGGAACTTTCCCCATTCCCGAAATCCCAGGAATAATGGGCTGCATTTGCCACCGTGGGCCAGAGATACTTGCCCTTGGGCAAAGCTATGGACCTGGCTCCATTAATAAAATTTGAGTGTATGAAAACATTAATGTTGCATACACGGCAAACCCGCTGGAAATTATTAGGCATCTTCGATACTTTGCCCATGCCGGGCACACACAAAGAGAATTGCACATGCCCTTCGGGACACGGACCATACACTTTTCCGTTCCCATTCATTTTAAAACGTAAGAAAAAATTTCCTACCTTTGTATTCACTTGGATACAATTTTGGTTGATGTACTTAATTGAAAAAACCACCGAATTTGATAAATGGCTGCGGAAGCTAAAAGACTTTAGAGCGAAAGCCAAAGTTTTAGTTAGAATCCAACGAATCGAACTGAAAGGCAACTTTGGAGATTGTAAATCAGTCGGAGATGGTTTAATGGAATTAAGAATCGAGGAAGGTAAAGGATATAGAGTATACTATAAAGAGCAAGGTAAAACGGTTGTCTTACTTCTTTTAGGAGGTGACAAATCAACTCAAAGTGCGGACATCGCTAAAGCTAAATCTCTTTGGACTAAATATAAAAATAAGAAATCATGACAACTTCAAAATTTGACATCGCTGACTATTTAGATGACAACAAGATGATTGCTGAATACTTGAATGCCGTTTTAGAAGATGGTGATTCGCAAGAATTGGTAGCAGCCATTGGACATATTGCCAAAGCTATTGGTATGACAAAAATTGCAGAACAAACAGGACTTAGCCGACCTAGTTTGTATAAGGCATTGAGTCAAAACTCCAAACCACAATTTGAAACCATTTATAAGGTACTTAAAGCATTGGGTGGACAACTCAAAATAGATTCTACGGCTGCTTAATTTTTAATCCACTTTCTTAATGACTGGTTGAAATAATAAACGAATGGTAATCGAGTGGAGAGAATATTAAGAAACAAACAAAAAAGTAATCACATGGCAACTAAAGAATTAAAACCTATACGCTTGCCGAGATGAAAGACAAGTATATCGGCAAAGTCGGAACTCAAGAACGTGACGAATACGAACTTCGAATGGACGTTTTAGGTAAGATGATTAAAACCGCAAGACAGTAAGAAACTTGACACAAAAATAACTTGGACGACTTGTTGGAGTGCAGAAGCTCAAATCTCTAAACTTGAAAGTAGTGCCAACAGTGCGACCATTGACACAATAATGAAAGTGTTTAGCGCCTTGAATGCGGAGATAAATATTAACGTAAAAATTGAAGACAATTTTGTTAAACTTACCTGACAGAAAAGAAAGTCGAACGCACAACTGAGGACTCCTCTCCGCAAGCGGTATCTGACGGGGAAAGCCCCTCGCACCCTATCTTTGCAAAAGAGCCAAATTTTGCCAGTATTTTAATCTACTGGTCTTTATTTGATTTCCAAATTAAGTCAGAATATTTCTCAAAAGATCCTAAAATTACAACAGTGAAGAAACGATACATTTTCATAGCCTGCTTTTTTATAAGCCATTTGTCACAGGCTCAAAATTCACGGTGGTATGTGGAGCCTGTTTTCTCAGTGAATTCAGCTTTTCGAAATATAAAATTGGCGGAAGAAGGGGACCCAAGTGTATTGGCTTTGGCTGCAAGGGTGAAGAAAGACCGGGATACACTTGAATTTCCTGCTGCCAGGCTTACAGCCGGCCTATTGGTAGAATACCGCATAAATAATTGGCTGGCCTTATCTTCAGGACTTCTGTATAATGAGCGGGGCTTTTCCAGGCCCAGGGTTCGTAATTGCCGCCCTGGCCCTCCACCCAACTGTGAGTTTATCTTTTTAAGCAGGTTTCCTGGCAGCGTTGAAAATGAAGCAAGATTTAAAATGGTATATTTAGCATTGCCATTGTTGGTTCAGGGTTCATTGCCTTTAGATAGTGCAGGCCGCTGGGGTTTACACCTATCTGTAGGCCCTTCCATAGATTTGTTATTATTTAGCCGTCAAAAAGTTACAGAGTGGAATGAAGAAAATGAAAGCAATAAATCATCAGACCGGCTTGATGACTTCTCACCTTATACTGCTTCAGTATGGGGGCGAATGGCCATTTCTTATGAAGTGCGACCTGCCCTATCCATTTCATTCGGACCACATGTGCAATATGCAATAACCCCGCTCGCTGGGGAATCCGTTTTTTTTGATGAAGAATATTATAACATAGGTGTAGCGCTAGCATTAAAATATGCCCTTTAGTTAAAATTTCCTGGCTAATACCGCGCAGCAGTAGAACCAGTATTCTGCACCGTTGCCAAAGACGAAAACTATAACGGCCGGTATTTTTATACAGGCGAAGCACTGCCGTAAGGCGTTTATGTCTTTAGATTGAAATTGGTGACTACGAGCACACGTTCTAGGTGGTGAATAGGAATGTGCCGTTGGTGAGAGTAGCCTTATTAAAAATGATTTATAAGGATTTTTATAAATCAGTTGCATCACCGCAACAAATGCACATTCCCCCTGAAAGCATTCTCCCTCCGGTCAGTGTCCAACAACTGGATTTTATAGACGTATACACCTTCCGGGGCCGGTGCGCCTTTGTACTGCCCATCCCAGCCGGTGTTGGTGCCTTCCCATACCTTCTGGCCCCAGCGGTTGTAAACCTCCAGATGCCACGAAACTTCGGCTGAGGTTGTAGGGGCAAAAACATCATTGATGCCTCCTCCCGGATGAAAGGCATTCGGAATGAACACCTTTAGTTCCGGCAATACCCAGACCCATTGCATGGCCGTGTCCGCGCAGCCTTCTTCGGTAAATGCAACCAAACGGATTTGAAAGCGCCCGGTATCTCCATAAGCTACCGTGGGCGACAGGAGCGTGGAACTTTCCCCATTCACGAAATCCCAGGAATAATGGGCGGCATTTTCCGAATAATTGATGAGGTGAAGTGAATTATTAATATGGGCAGTGTCGTCAGGCTGCACCATAAAATCGGCCTGCGGGTCTGCCACCTGCACAAATATGCTGTCGCCCACTTCCGGTGAGCAGCCGTCTTCCAGCGTCACATATAGCCAGCCCTCCGAATAAAACGCCTGGCTATGGCTTGCGCCTGTTGACGAATTGCCGTTCCAGGTAAATGAATAGCTGCTGCTGTCGCCTCCTGTGGCAGATGCGATGAACTGCAACATATCGCCCTTGCATACAATAGTGTCACTGGGACGCAGGCTCAGATTCAGCGGAGAACGCACGTCCAGGCTGACGGCTGAAGTATCACGGCATCCAGCATTATTGCCCACAATGAGGATGTAATTCTGCTGGTGAGGAAGTTGTGCCACAGGGTCGGGAATGGTATCGTTCGATAAGTAAGTGGCAGGAATCCAATGGTAGCTAACCCCACCCGCGCCCTGCATTACGTATTCCTGGTTGTAGCACAGCAGCGTGTCAGGCCCCGCCTTGGCAGCAGGCAGATCATGCAATATTAATTGGATGCTGTCGCGAAAGACACAATCGCCATCAAGTTCAGCATACAAATAATAGGTGCCGCTGTCCTTTGCATAAATAGCCCCGTGTGTAAGGGTGTCATTAGTTGGCGTAATGAAACGATAATTCCCGCTGGCAGGGATGGAAACAAGCAAACTGTCGTAGGGGCAAAGGGTAGTATCATCCGGCAATATGGATTGTGCGTCATCCAGAAAAACCAAATCTATGGTATCGGTGGCCGTGCAGCCGCCATTGGACACCTCCACCCAATACCGGCCTGAAGTGGTGGCCGTGATCTCCGCCACCGTATCGCCCGTGCTCCAAGTGTAGGAAAATGAATCTAACGGATTGCCTGCATTTAATTGAAATAAGGAACCAGCACAGATTAATGTATCATTTCCTAATTCAACTTTTGGTATTTTAATATCGGAGCAGATGATGTCAACTTCCTGGCTGGCGTCTTCCAAAATTACTGTGGTGTCGCGCAGGAAAAAAAGGCTGGTGTCAGCAGGCAGGGGCAAATATTGGGGAATAGAATCGAACGGCACGTTGTTCCCGGTTGTATCTCGCGGCTCATTGTCATCTGCACACAAATCCTGGTCAAAATCTGATATACGTCCAAGCAAGGACCTGCCGCCCAGTATCGCACCTTTGGTAAACGTGCCAAAAAACAAAACTGAGTTGTTCCATTCAAACACTTCCTGGTCAGGCCAGTAGCTTGTTGGATAGCGCTTACTCCGGAAAGCATTGCTTCCAATATTATAATTTATGACTTGTCGGGAAAAAGTATCAATTGCTTGCCAAAAAATGACGGAGGAGTCTTTAGTGGTTATGATAGGTGTAAAAGGAAAGTTTCCCGTGCCTTGATTAGTAATGTACGCTTTAATACCACTGATACTACCTAAATTTTCAATTGTAAAATAAAATATTCTTTTGTCTTGGCGTCCGACCCCCAGCACTAACAGGGTTTGCTCTGTTAATTTTGCTGACCCTCTAAACATCCATTTGTCGCCTATTGAAGTTACTTTATAGAAAATAACAGGATCACCGTTTTCACTTATGTGCAATATATATAAATTACGATCAATAACGTGACTAGCTGCATCATTCATTAGCAAAGCAATAGTACCATCAACTTCATGTACTTCCAAGTTAATAGAATTTAGGGAAAACTGCAATTCATCTAAAGTTTTGGTAAATACCATCCCCCCATCTTTAGCAATTTTATGAATACTCACAACTTTGTATACGTTATTGCTTAATCCGTGGGAGCTCACTATTACAATACCGGAATCTGCCGTAGCAGTGATTTCGGTAATCCCTATAAAATTAGGATGTCCCTGTAGGCCGGGAAACGCAATATTTTTGCTCCATACCACTGCACCTCCAATTTTTTCCAATTTGGAGACAGTAATAATGCTACCGTCTGAAGTATTTCTATCCTTATTAACCATGAAAAAATAGTCTTCATCTGCAGACCCAGCAATATCATGCGTATGGGATATTGAAGATATCGGCTTTATTTTGCACCAAATTACATTGAGACATTCATCAAATTTGGTGAGAGAGAATCCATGTTGATGCATCTGTTGCATTAAAATAAAACCATCGTAGTCGGATACAAACTTCTTCACAAAAACGTTATGCTTACTTGTGCTCAATTCAGCTATAAAACCCGATGGCTGGGAACGAAGGATACCCATCCATAGAAAGAACACCATCAAAATAAATATGTGCTTTATAATCATTATCTGAAAATTAAGGTATCCATTTTGAATCCTCAATATGGATACCAATGCAATTTAAGAAATACAGTCAAAAGATAATTAACCAGAGCAGCCGGCAAACATTATCAAAGCCATGATTGGAAGAAAAATATATGTTTCATTGTAATTAAATTAAATGTTGAGAAAAACTGGTTTAATAACTATCAATCAATACTAATGCTTTAATAATCATTGAGGGTTACTATCAGAGGCAATCAAACGTAAAAATACCTGAACTAAAGGTTACAGAATACCCCATAGGGCAACATGAAGTTGGAGGATATTCACGATAAAAATCGCCACCAGTCTGTTCCCATTCTTCTGGAGAACCAGGGAATCTTATTCCACCCGGACATTGGGGGCCTGTAGGGCATCCATCGGCTGAAATTTCAATGCAAATCCCAGGTCCCTGCCATGTGGGTGCCAGTGAATCTCAAAAGAAAATGCCTGATCCCGTTTTACCTGGGCTTATTCCACTAAAAAAGCCTCACCAGTACATACCGGTGAGGCTTTTAAAGATCCATGTCCGAGACCAGCTATTTGAACTTTAAAGCTGAAATATTATTTCCGATCAGGCGGCCCTGAACGATGCCATTCTCAATGGCTGCGCGGAAGTGGATCCCACCATAGAGCCTGCTGATGGCTGCTTCGTCAGCAAAATCATAAAAAGAACTGTAGTACCGGGGAGTGCCGTCAATGTCAGTCCTGTTTTGATGGGTATAATCGGTAAAGCTGTAGTGGCTTCCAAACAAGTCCGTCAAAATAAGCGAAGCTGCCCCCGACTGCACCGAGTGCCCTGACGTGTATTCAGGGAATGGAGGTGTTGTAAGAGGCGTGGTAAATGAAGCATCAAAATGTTGACGGATCAATGTAATCGGGCGAACGAGGTTGTAATCGAATTTAGCCCTCCAGCAAGAGATAAATGCATCGTGTACACCCATTCCCAATTTGGCAAAAGCCTCTGCTGCCAATAGCAGGTCAGCATCCTCTTTAATGAGGACTTGGCGCAGGATTGACAGTGAATGGCCGGGCGGTGTGGCTGTAAGGCCTGGATCATCACTCCAGTACTTAGCAATCTTCAACTCTTCAGAAGTGATAGCATTTACCACGTCATACACCTCTTTGCACTCCTTGAAAAAGTAAGAATCCCCATCCATTGAAAATGGTGGCGGAGGTCCCGGTTGGACAGCAGAAGAAACATTTTGTGCAAGAAAAGGCCTTACATCACCCCAATATGGCTGCAACGCGCGCTGATATGCTGGAGGCGTGGGAACCCAAAGTCCATTGCCGGTAGGTGCCGTATAGCTTGTAGGGAAATTATTCTTATAACATTCGTCCTGATTATCAGACATTGCATAATCCAGGATTTTCTCCCCCATCTCGATTCCAAATGCAACCGAAAGTTCATAAGCATCCAAGCCCTGTGATCGGCCTGGGCCACTTCCCGGAATCTGACTTTGGAATTCATTATTAAAAGCCAATTCCAAATCGTCAATGAGCTGCTCGTTGGCCAAAGCTGCGGGGACGTAACATCCGCGTGCGATGGTAGCCAGGGTAGCATTTGCTACCGCAGGCCAGTGATACTTGCCATTGGGCGATGCTTTAGGCAGATAATTCTGGCTCAGCCCGGAGACTTGGCCGGCCAGGGTTTTGTAGCCCGGCTGTCCGCCTCTTACGCTCTCATAAAGCCCGAGGCCTGCGTAGCCAAATGCCCTGGCTGCCACAGGTGGGCTAAATCCTGGTGTGGTGCGTGTCATTTCCAGGATCAGGTCCATCCAGGCTGTGACTACTTCAGATGAGTGCTCATCCGGTCTTGGCAATTGGCTGTTGCCATTCCCTCCTTTCTGACATGATGATACGACCAGCATTATCACGAAGAGAGCCGGCAAAATTCTGTGTGTTACTAACTTTTTCATATATACTTAGTGATTTTAGTTTCCGCCTGCTATTCACAGGCGTATTAAAAGATGGTAGCAAAAATAGCTTTATCTGGCATTAAATATTAAATATTTAAAAAAATATTTTTTAAGAAGTTGAAGGAGCACTATAGGAATGTAAACGGCCACAAAATCGGGCTCCCTCATCATGTTTCATAGGTTTTAGATTTAATACCTCCTTATTCTTCCAGTTTTCAACTGCTATATTTTCTATGGTTAAAATATCTTTGAGGATCAGGAATTTGATGTAATGGCAGTTATAAACTGCGCTGAGGCCAAGAATCTTACAGATTGCGAAAGACGGTAATTCAAAGGAATTACCGCTGGTGGTTCCCATAATTTGAGCAAGAAGCCTAAAGCGATTGGCTATTGAGATAGTTTGTGCAACAACAATCCGCTTCTCAATTTCGGCTCTACCCAGGTAGATTTAGGCGGCATGGTTTCATTTGTATCAGAAATAATAAATATATCCTCAATGGAGGCGGGATGCAGGGCGAATGCTGCTTTTGCCTCACCGGAGTCAACTTTATTCACCAGAGCTTGTATGCCTGCTGCCCCATCCATAAAGCTGATGCGGGAATCCGTGCGGCTGTCAGTAATGCCAAGCAGCGGCCCGAGGATATGGTTCTCAAGGATGCACACATCCAGGTTTTGCTTATAGGATGATGCCTGCGGAATTTCGTTCTTCAATCTCAGCCTGTACCATTTATACTCCATATACAAGGCAAAGGATTTCCCTGCCTGTGGAGCAGCTTGTGATTCGGCTACCTCTTCTACTTCAAAATCAGCTCTGAGTTTTTCCAGGAAATCCTGCACTGATATTCCTCCCAGATTTTCTATCAGGCGATTATAACTATAGATGGATAGATTACTTCCGGCAATAAGGAAAGCCATAAAAGATGCGAATCCTGAGTTCTGCAGTTCCTTTGCTGCACGCGCTGCAGCAGCACATCGGTGGTGGCCGTCAGCTATATAAATTGCCTCTACCGGCCTGAAGAGACTTTGCACTTGCTGCGCTTCCTCCTTCCCCAGAAGCCAAAGCCCGTGGTGAATACCCATTTCATCGGTAAAATCATAAACCGGAGAACGATGTTGTCTTCCCTCATGAAGGAGATTTTCCAGCGCCTCCTCTTTTGGATAAGTGAGAAGTACCGGACTTCCATTGATGCCTAATTTCATGAAATACTCCGTGATCTGATCTTCCTTCTGGGTGCGGGTCAGTTCGTGCCTCTTGATTTTGCCGATCTCATAATCCTCCACAGAGGCCCCGGCAATGAATCCCCGGAATACATGATCATCCTTAACCTGCTCATAAATATAAATGGAAGGATATTCCTCTTCCTGTAATACAGACTTTTTCAGGAATTCCTCTAATTTCTCTTTTGCATATTGCAAGGCTTCTTCTGGCGGCATGGCTTTTTTGAAATAACTTTCGGGCTGAACGATCTGCTGATAGCTGAACTTGCTTTCATCCACCGGCAGATTTGCAGAAGTCTCATAAGCATTGGTCGAGAAATCAACCACATACTCTTTTTTGGGCCTGAGGGCAACGAAAGGAAAGATCTTTACCATGCTGAAAGATAGGTGTTCTGTTTAGCCCTGAAAATGTCTGACAATTTTCTTCGCTATTTCAACACCTACACGTTCCTGGGCTTCTATTGTGGAGCCGCCAATATGTGGAGAAACCGAAATATTCTGATGGCCGAGCAGTGCCGGGTTTACTACAGGTTCGTTTTCAAATACATCCAGACCGGCAAATGCGATTTGTTTTTGATCCAGCGCCTCTATCAGCTCTTGCTCATGTACCACGCCACCGCGCGAGCAGTTGATTACGATAACCGTATTTTTCATCAGGCTAAAATCTTTCTTGCTAAGCAATGAATCGCTGCCCGCCTTGAAGGGTACATGAAGTGTGAGGAAATCACACCGCTCCAGCACTTCTTCCTTCGAAGTGGTTTCAATCACCATTTCCGGTGTGGGCGTAATGTCCAGGTGATCCATATCCAGGAAAACCCGCTTTACCTGAGGGTCAAACGCCACGACCTCCATTCCAAGTCCCAGGGCAATTTTTGCCGTTTCCTGGCCAATCCTGCCCAAGCCTATAATTCCGAGGGTTTTCTCTCTTAGCTCTATTCCCTTCGAATATTTCTTTTTTAATGCCTTGAACTCTCCGCCTGTGCGCATTTCGTGGTTTGACAAATGCAGGAACCGACTCATTGTGAAGATGTGGGCAAATACCAGCTCAGCCACTGAGAGTGACGATGCATCAGGTGTATTGATCACTTCAATGCCTTTCCTGCGGGCATGGGCCACGTCAATATTGTCGAGACCTACTCCTGCACGGCCAATTGCCTTCAGGTTTGGCGCACTGTCTATCACCTCTTTTGTTACCAGCGTAGCGCTACGTACAATAATGGCATCATAGCCATTTAGCCGACCTGTCAGCTCCTCCTGCGGAATTTTGTTGGTGTCCACTTCAAATCCGGCATCTTCTAAAATTGCCTGTCCTTCTGGCGCTATGCCGTCATTAGCTAATATCTTAACCATAATTTTTTGAGTTGATGAGTTATGCGTGTTTGTTGGCAAATTCTTTCATGATCCCGATAAGCACATCTACGCTTTTTTCAGGAAGGGCATTATAGGTAGAAGCCCTGAAGCCGCCCACACTTCTATGGCCTTTAATGCCGCTGATGTTGGCCTCTTTTGCTGCCTTCATAAATTCATTATTCAGGCTGTCGTCTTTCAGCAGAAAACAAATGTTCATGTAGCTGCGGTCTTCTTTGGCTGCCGTTCCTACAAACATGGGATTGTCGTCAATCTCTTTATAAAGCTTCTCGGCTTTGCGTTTGTTGCGCTCGGCTATGCCTTCCACGCCACCTTCACCTTTTAGCCATTTCAGGGTCTCAAAAGATAAGTAGATGGGGAAAACAGGGCAGGTATTGAACATCGAATCGTTCTCAGCATGGATCTTATAATCCAGCATACTTGGAATTTTCCGCCCGCTTTTTCCGAATAATTCATTCTTAATGATTACGAGGGTAGTTCCAGCCGGGCCCATGTTTTTTTGTGCTCCGGCATAGATGATCCCGAATTTGGATACATCCACAGGACGGCTGAAAATATCCGAGCTCATATCGCACACCATCGGGATAGGTGAGTCCGGGAACTCCTTCATCTGTGTCCCAAAAATGGTGTTGTTGGAAGTGCAGTGGAAATAATCGGCATCGCCAGGTATGGAAAAGTCCTTGGGAATGTAGCTGAAGTTTTTGTCCTCAGAAGATCCCAGCACCTGCACGTTTCCAAAGAGCTGAGCTTCCTTAATGGCTTTCTTGGCCCAGGTTCCGGTTTTTACGTAGGCAGCAGTTCCGTTTTCTGAGAGCAGGTTATAGGGCACCATGCAAAACTGCGTACTCGCCCCACCCTGAAGAAATAGAATGGAGTAATCATCGGGTACCTTGAGTAGTTCGCGAACAAGGTTAACGGCAGCCTGCATCGTCTCTTCCCATTGCGCACTGCGGTGGGAGATTTCAACAAGGCTGAGGCCCATGTTTTTGAATTCGCGAAGGGCTTCGATAGAAGCGTCAATGGCCTGTTGTGGCAGGATTGCCGGGCCAGCACTGAAGTTGTGAACTTCTTTCATTAAACGTATTTTTGGGTGGGCTGCAAAGATATGTGAAAGGGGATGACTTCATTGGTAGGATGGGCTATGCTGTTTTAATCCCTGACGCAGATAATTGCTCTTCGAATGCGGTCGCTTCATACCTCATTCTCCCCTCTGCAAAGGCAGGAATCTCCTGCGCTGGTAGTGTGGTCAAGCCGGGGGCATAAGTCTGGCACTCTTGCCGGGGATTCCGGACATTTCGTGAAAAACGAAATTCCGGAATGACAATCTGTTTGATAAGAAATGGTTATCGGGAAAAGCGGTCGCTTCATACCTCATTCCCCTCCTTTTGATGTCATTCCTGCAAAGGCAGGAATCTCCTGCCGTGAGCAGGTCCATTCAGGTTCTCAGGAAATACTCCCTCTTACACGCCCGGAAAAATTCCTGATCTCGGTGCGCATGTCGGAGCCATTGATCTTCATTTGCTCCTTTACCCAGATGGCGCCCAGAATATGGGTTAGCTGCTCGCCTTCGTCTTCACCGCCTACCTCATATTCCATGCTGCGGCCTTCCACCAGGTCGTCTTCAAGTTTCTTCAGCGTTGCCACTTCATGGGTTTCGGCAAGTTGCTTTATCACGCTAATTTTCATCGCTGTGCAGTTTTTCGAGCATTGTACGCACTGATTCTTCCTTGCTCGTGGATCCGGCATCCAACAATTCCCCATCTTTAAAAACCGCGAAGTGGGGCAACGTTTCCACCTTTGCCATTTTACGCGCCATCGGGTTGTTTTCTGCGTCAATGTCCAGAAACACCACGTGCTTGAATCCTTCTTCTTCTGACATTCTCCGGAATTTTGGCGCAAACAGCCGGCAACTGCCACACCAGCTCGCATAATATTTTACCACCAGGTTCCTGTTCTCTTTCAGTTTGTCTTCAAATTCATGATCTGAAACTTCTAATACTGCCATTTTATGTTTTTAGATTTTTATTTTAAAATTTACTCCTCGATCCAGAACAGCATTTAACTAATGTAGTTTTATGATATAGCAACAATATCTAAAGATTGAGGTTGCGGACATTAAGCCTATCTCAGAATTGATTTTGTCGCTTTTATTGGGCCAAAGCTAAGGAGTGAAGATAAATAGAAGGAGATATATAGGGCAGCTTCTATATTTGCAATATGAGCATATTCAAAGGACTAAATTCTGTTCAACGAAGCTTTACATTTTTATCTTTACTGGCTGTAGTGGGTTTGCCCCTGTATTTTCTTTTTGCCTATAGATTGTTTTTGATCCCTTCTTCAGGAATGGCCCCAACTATCCCTGTTAGCTCCGTGGTTCTGGTCCACTACACCCAAAATCTCGGAAGAAATGATTTAGTATTGTTTCTCAAACCGAATCAATCTAAAGGCGAAGTCTTGTGGATCAAAAGACTGGTAGGATTGCCAGGAGATTATTTGGAGATTCAAAACGGAATTTCGATTGTAAACGGAGAAACCTTTGATCCTGTAAATGAATTATGGTTCAACTACCTTCTAAAAGATGTGCAGCCTAATAAGAGTATATTGAATGAGCGCGAATATCAAATTACGGCTGTCCAGGATGAGATTCAGATAAAAATGACTGAGAAGGAAGCAGAAAAGGTGGTAGCAGCATTAAATGCCAAAAGCTATGAGCGAGTTATTCTGCCTAAGGGATTTTTGCAGGCAGCAGTTTATGGAAGCAGCTCTTCACACGAATGGAACATAGATTTTTGGGGGCCGGTTACTGTTCCTGCCAGAGATGCTACTGTAGAAATAACGCCTGCTAATTGGTCCTGGCTAAAGCCAGTGATCAATGGTTATGAAGAAGCGAACCTCGACATATTAGTATTACCTGCAGACAATCCTGATAAAGTACTCGCCCAATACACCTTTAAACAGAACTACTATTTTGTGATGGGCGATAACCGGCACAATTCATTCGATTCCCGCTTTATTGGTTTTATTCCTGAAGAATTATTGAAAGGGAAAATTGTGCATGTGTTTTAGGAAATATCATGGCTGATCTGTTCAGGGACAAATACAGGATTTCATCCGCTCGGCTCCAATCATGGAACTATGGCAATGAAGGAATGCATTTCATAACCATCTGTACCGCTAACCGGGAACATTTTTTCGGTGAAATTGAAAAGGGTCGGATGCACTTGTCGGATATGGGTAGAATTGCCGAAAAAGAATGGAACAAGACCCCCGAACTGCGTCCAGACATGAATTTGGAGCTTGGTGAATTTATTGTGATGCCTGATGGATGATTTTAAATTCGATAGGAAGTTAAACCCTAACCTGGAATTCAGTTACGTATTATACGATTTGGATACCAAGTTTG